>PFUQ01000045.1:10600-33589 GCA_002790175.1 Flavobacteriales bacterium CG_4_9_14_3_um_filter_32_8 | reverse complement strand
AAATCAGTAAAATCAACAATTCCTGAACAGGTAAAAGTGGAGTTTGAAGAAAAATTTGCAGTTGGGGGTGTTGCCGTAGCTACCCAATCGAAAATCATATTTGGACGACCATTAACAGTTGCTGTTATTACTGGCGAAGAACAAACATTAGGAGCATCTTGCTGATGATAAATACTACTTGCAAATGAAGTGTTTGAATAATATGTAGTTGCATTTTGAGTGTAAGAATTATTGTTAAAACAAGTTTCAATCAATAAATTGGAAGTTCCATCCCAATAAAAAGGGGAAGAAAAAACGTGGGTGTTAATTCCTGCTACTTCTGTATATGTTACTGGAGACAAAACTGTTGTTAATCCTGTTTCAAAAACAGTAAGCGTAGTGGTTAATGTGCTTTTTATACCTATCGTAAACCCTTGCAATGGCGTGCCATAGGGTTGCCCAACATTAAAAGATAAACTATTGATGTTTCCAGCAGACATGCCAGCTGCAGTTAATTCGGATGCCTGAATTAAAAATTGATGTTTTGCTCCCCAATACCAGTTGCCATAGGGTGCTGGATAAGTAGTTGATGTATTTAACAAAACACCAGTTCCTACGGTGATATTTGTCGCATTGATTCTTGAAATCAATGAGATGGAGAATAAGAATAATGAGATAATACGTGCTGTTTTCATAGAAAAAATTTTAATAAACGAACAATGTAGAAAATCCTTTTGATTTCACAAAATATTTCTAAATTAATAAAAACTGATAATACTATTCTTAAGATGTGTTTTTTAGCATATTAGTTGCACGTTTTATATATTTACCAATAAATATTTTTTAGTTATGACATTAATAAAAACACTTTTAGGGAAAACACCTCAATTTGGTAACAATTGTTTTTTAACAGAAAATGCTACCATTATTGGAGATGTTATAATGGGCGATAATTGTAGTGTTTGGTTTAACGTGGTAATTAGAGGCGATGTTCATTACATTAGAATGGGTAATAAAGTAAATGTACAAGATGGTGCAGTTATTCATGCTACGTATAAAAAATCGCCCACCAACATTGGCAACAATGTATCTATAGGGCACAATGCGTTGGTACATGGTTGCACCATAAAAGACAACGTATTAATTGGTATGGGAGCCATTATTATGGACGATGTGGTTATTGAAAGTAATTCAATAATTGCTGCAGGTGCAATTGTTACCAAAGGAACCCATGTAGAAAGTGGTTGCGTTTATGCTGGAGCTCCTGCAAAAAAATTAAAAGAAGTAAGTATAGATTTATTAGAAGGGGAAATTAATCGAATTGCCAATAGTTATTTAATGTATTCTGAGTGGTATAAAGATGCCGAAAAATAATTAAAATTCTTTTTTTTGACTGGGCTACATTAATGTAAGCTTACAAATAGGCGTTAATATTTATCCCACAATACATTTCCAGCCGTATCAATTTTTAAAACATTGATTAACAATTCATCAGTGGTATCTGTAGAAACTAAGCCTACATATAATAAAATTAGAGGAAGTTATTATCGTGATAATACCGAAGATAATTAATTTTAGTGTTCTCATAATATTTAGTTGTTTAGTTTATAATAATTTTTTTATATATAACAGAATCATTTGTTTTAATCTTAAGGTAATAGAACCCTGTTTTATTTATATTCAACTTAAAAGAAAAATTATTAAGTTGAAAAATTTGAATTAACTGCCCTGAATTACTCAATAATTGTAGTTCTTTTATGTATTCCCTTGATGTAATATTTATAATATCTTTAGATGGATTTGGATAAACATTCACTAAGTGAAATAATTTATTTTGTTCCTCTAACCCAATAGTATAATTACTGTCGCAGTTGACACTAATTCCTGTATTGTAAAATCCAATAATAGTATCCGTATAACAACGTAACCCGCTATAACCATTCAATCCACCTATGATGTTGTAACATAAAAAGTTAATGGAAGGTAACGGAGTAGTTTGGTGTCCAATTTTTTCAATTATTTTTCCAGAGAAAAACTCATCATTGATGGTTGATACATATAATACTTTTAAATTGAATCCATTTATTAATTCTGATGATGTAGAATCTACATTTATTGTTAAAGAGCAATTTGAGTCAACATCCATTACCCAAGAATCACCCATATTAGCATTAAAATCGTAAAGTATTGTGTAGGTATTTGTTATTGCTAGATATTTATAAACAATTCTGCTATCTTCGTAAATAAATAGAATGGTATCTGTTACACTCGTCGGTGGTGGGGGATTCATAAGTTTAATCTCCCTTGCATTTTTCCCTAAAATTACAGTATCTTTTGTCGATACCCATTTCCCATAATTTAAGTTGCCGTAAATATCTTCTATCTCATATTTCCATTTAGCCCCAACAGGAGCGAAGTTTTGGCTGTAGCTGTTAAATGAAATTAGTAATACAATTAGTAATGGGAGGAAGGTATAATTTTTCATAGAAAAAGCTATTAAAAAAATTAAAGGAACATGAATATCTATCAAATAGATAACAAAGATTTGAGTTAACCAACTAAATTTTTAGAACGATTTGGAATCCAACTCTGATAAAGGATATTAATGTTATGTGGAACTTAACGGAAATGCTTAACTAAGAATCTTCTCTAAATAATGTTGGGTAATTCCAAATTCATTTTTTATCGAAGCTATCTTTTTATCAATTTCTTCTAGCTGAGGTTTTTTGGTAGATTTTGCTCCCACCAACATGATGTTTTTACGGGTATGTTCGTTAGAGATAAACTCAAAAATAGAAGCGTTATAGTGATGCTTTTCTAAAATTAATGCCCGAATGGTATCGGTTACCATTTCAAATTGACGCTCTTTAAAAATACCATATTTTAATATCGGATTTTTTTGTTCTGTTCCTTTGAGTTGTTGTCGGATTTGCTGGTGACAGCATGGAGCGGTAATAATTAAAGTAGCTTTTGCAGCAATTCCTTTACTCAGAGCATCATCAGTTGCGGTATCACAAGCATGAAGAGCAATTAGAATATCTATTTTTTTAGGGTTATATTCTTGAATGGATTGACATTTAAAAGCTAACTTTTCAAAACCACAAGCTTTAGCTGTTTCGTTACAAAAATCAACTAACTCTTTACGCTGTTCAATTCCAGTAATTGTTGCAGCTATTTTTTTCTGATTCACCAAAAAGTCGTACAGTGCAAAAGTTAAATAACCTTTTCCAGCACCCATATCAACAATAGCTATATTTTTAGGCAAATCAGTACTTTTTAGTAAGCTTTCGATTATCTCTAAGTATTTATTGATTTGTTTAAACTTATCTGCCATTTTAGGAATTACCACTCCATTTTCATCTGTAATTCCTAGTAGGTGAAGGTATTTTCCTAATTCAGCTCTTTTCTTTTTAGGCAAGTCGTGGTTTTCGGGTGGTTTATTCGTAAAACTTGGATGTGTTTTAAAGACGGAAATTTCTCCTTTCTTAGAAATGCGAAGACTATAATCTTCTTCTAAAGTAAACAGTGTTGCTATTTTAAAAGAACTATTGAGTAAATTTTGAAGTACTTTTTTAGCTTCTTCCAACGAATAATTTTTTACTTGGTCGTTGGTTTGATAACGGTAGGTAAAAGATAATTGCTGTTGTTCTTTTAGGGTGATTAATCGGATGTAAACATTTCGCAATCCATCATTTTTATTGGCAGGTTTGCTTAGGGTTATTTTCACAAAAATAGCTTTACTGATGCTATTAGTTATCGCATCAAAAAATGTGTTCAATTCTTTCATGTTGCAAACTTATTCATTATTCTAAAAGAAAAACTATTTTTGAAGCATGAGTATTGAATTTAAACCCATCACTAAAAACAACATTTTTGCTGCTTTAGAAATTTACAATTGGTATGTAATGAATTCTACAGCAACATTTAATTTAAAAGAGGTAAAAGAAGAAGAGTTTGAAAGGATGATTTCTTTAGGACATTCAAAATATCAATCTTTTGTTATTTTATCGGATGATGAAATTTGTGGATTTTGCTACATCGGACAATTTAGAAAAAAAGAAGCGTACGACAAATCGGTAGAGGTTACCTTGTATTTAAACCAAGGTTTCACCGGCAAAGGTATAGGCAAAAAAGCCATCACATTTATAGAAAATATTGCTCAACAAAATGACATAAAAAATTTGGTTGCAGTTATTACTGAGGGAAATCTAGCTAGCATTACGCTATTTGAAAAAATGGGTTATTTTAAAGTTGGGCATTTAAAAAACATTGGCGAAAAATTCGGAAAATCGTTAGATGTGGTTTCCTATCAAAAGGAAATTTAAACCGTTCATGAAATACTTTTTGCTTGGTATTCATTTTTTTCCTTAATTTAGTATAGATTTAACTCTTTTGTTATGAAACAACTATTTTTTATTTTACTATTAATAACAGCATTATTTTCAACCGCACAAGATATGAACAAACAAAGCATTCACCAATTTAAAGTAACCGATTTGTATGGAAACGAATTTGATTTTGCCACTTTAAAAGGTAAAAAAGTAATGGTGGTCAATACTGCTTCAGAATGTGGTTTAACTCCGCAGTACGAGCAATTGCAAGAAGTTTACGATCAATACAAAGACAAAAATTTTGTTATTGTTGGATTTCCTGCCAATAATTTTGGGGCTCAAGAACCTGGTTCTAACGAACAAATTGCTACTTTTTGTAAAAAAAATTACGGCGTTACTTTTTTAATGATGAGTAAAATTTCGGTGGTTGGTGATGATATGCACGAGGTTTATCAATTTTTAACTCAACAAACAAAAAATGGATTGGAAGATTCGCAAGTAGCTTGGAATTTTCAAAAATACCTGCTAGATGAAAATGGCTTTTTGGTAAAAGTGATACATCCAAAAGTATTACCAAATGCCGAAGAAATTATCAATTGGATAACTCAATAGATTAGAAATAGAAGGCATGGAATTTCGTTTGCCCTAGTTCGTTAAATTCCACTGTTGGCAAAGGAAACTTTATCAAATTCAAAAAGAAAAATACCGACTTTAAAAACTCATTGTTGGTTTGAATTTTTTCTAAATCCAAGTCAAAAGATAAATAATAGCTTCTGTATCTATCAATTGGAGGAAGTAAATTTCCATCTATGTCTCGAGTAGTGTTGTATTTTCCTCCTAACATACCATAAGCACCATATCCTCCAGCAATGTTTAACCAATTAGGTAAATATTTTTGATGTCGAAAAACAGACCTAAGATTTAGAGATAGCCAAAAAGTTTGTCCATTGTAATCTTCTACTAATTGCTCCATTGGGGCATCTCCTAAAATATCTGGTCGATAGTTTTGTAATTCGGTTGGATGAAAAGAAAACTTATAAGTAACAATTTGTTTCTTAAACGCCAATTCTTGTCCGATGAGCAACAAACCACCAGAAGCATTTGCGACCATATCCATAGGAGAAGCTCCCCATTCTAGATAGTGGGCGTCTAATATTTCGACAGAAGTCATAAATAACACACCAAAACTTCCTCCATAAATAACCGATTTATTGCGAGATACTCCAGCCCATTTCATGGATTGCATTCCTAGTTTTCCAAATAGATAACATGTGTAGGCATGTCCAAATTTATCAATTTGCATCCATCCATCGTTGTCGTTGGTCCAATGAAAATTAGTTTTATGATTATCTTGATACCAAACGGTATATAAGCCCGTTAAAGTTCCTGCATAAAATAATGCACCACCGCCTGTTGCTAAACCAAATTTTAATTTACTAAATTCTCGTTGGGTGGTATCTATAGGACTTTGTCCCTTTGCAAAAATTGAAAAGAAAACAAGTAGAATAAAAAATGACAATTGATTTTTCACACCTTAAAAGTATTAATTTTAGGTGGAGATTTAATAAATTTTTTAACCTAACCACTTTAATACATTGTTGTGCCAAATTAAGTCGGCATCTTTTTGAGTAAGAATACCCAATTGAACAGCATCATCTATCACTTTTCCAGGGTAAGAATTAGGCACAGATTCCATTTCTCCCAAAGGATAGGGGTCATCTAATCCAGCAATAATTTGAGGAACTCCAACTCGGTGTTTTAGCAATTGTAAAGTATAAGGGTCATGAACCAGCGAATCAAAAAATAAATTTGGATGACCAAGAGTTTTTGTTGGACTTTCTGTGCCTTTAAATAAATCGGGTCTTCCATTAAAACCTTGTACTCTTCGTCCATAGTTGGCTTGTCCAAGCATACAGCCATGTGCAAAACAAGTACGAATGTTAGGGAATTTGTTTGGAATGTTTTTTAAGGTAAATAAATGTAAAGTATCTGCTGTTTGTGCCATCATCCAAACTAAATGAAATCGCCAAAATTCATCTTTAAGTTTTATCATTTTTGGTCCATCGTAAGGATGAATTTCAATAGCCAATTTGTATTTATTGGCAAGTTCATAAATTGGAAAACAAGATTCATCAGCAACAGAAACCCAATCTTCATTTTTATCTAAGTAGTGGGTTGGCAAACACAGTAACTTCATTCCTAAATCATTCACAGAACGTTCTATTTCTGCTAGAGCATCATCCAAAAACCTGGGTTGAACTACAAAGCCAGAAGTAAATTTATTGGGATAATTATGCTGTATAGAAGCATTAAAATCGTTTTGCCAACAAATGGCATCAAAGGTATCTTGCCGTTCCCACCCATTGCAGTATATTTGAGAAAGGTTGAGCATTACCCCATGAGAAATATTATTTTTCTCCATCCATTCCAATTTCTCTTTTAAGAAAAAACTAGCATCAGTAATTGGACGAGACCAAGTTCCTTGATGCATAAATTTTTTATCATCAGCTATCCAAAACAGCTTTTTGTCCCTCATAAATTGAGGAACCTGATTGGGCTCTGGAAGAATATGTCCGTGACCGTTTATTCGCATTTGGTGTTAATTTATTTCCCTTTAATTGTAAACTTCGGATTTGTTTCCATTACATGTCCACAATTTTTGCAAGTTCTATGTTCTTCAGAATTATAATAGCGTTTAAAAACGTCTAAAAAATCGTTTTCTATATCAATTAACGTAAACCTTTCTTCGTATAATTTATGGTTACATTTATCGCAAAACCACATTAATCCGTCTTTAAAATTAGTTCCTTTTCGAACTCTTTCTATTACTAAACCTATTGAGTTTTCTGACCGACTTGGTGAATGAGGGGTATTTGCTGGAAGCAAAAACATTTCTCCTTCTTTAATTGGAATTTTTACAGCTTTTCCATCCTGTTGAATGGTAACTTCAATGCCTCCTTTTACTTGATAAAAAAGTTCTTCTGTTTCATTAAAATGATAATCTTTTCTGGCATTTGGACCACCAACAACCATCACAATAAAATCTTTGCCCAATGGGTACATGTTTTTATTAGCAACGGGTGGTTTTAGTTTATCTTTATTTTCTTCAATCCACTGATTAAAATTAAAAGGCATTGTTATCGACATAAGTATAGTTTAAAATATCCCTTAAAAGTAATTAAGTTATAAAACATATAAAAATTAAAAAACCCTTGGTAATTAATTACCAAGGGTTTATTTAAAAAAGCAAATACTTATTCTAGAACAAGTTTTTTAATAAATATGTTATTCTCATCTGTTATTTTAACAAAGTAAATACCTTTACTTTCGTTGCTTAAATCGATAATAGTGGTATTTGCATTAATTTTTTCATATTTCACTACTTTTCCTTCTACAGAAATAATGCTATAATTGATTGTTGAATTATTGTTTCCAAAATTAACCCTAAATAAGCCAGTGGATGGGTTTGGGTAAATTGAAACGATATTGTTTGTTATTTCTTTTATACCAACTCCTGTGATATTTTCACGGGCGGATGTATTAACACAAGAACCGAATGTTATTTCTACTGCATAATCACCATTTACTGTTGCTGTATAGCTTTGCAAATTTCCAACAACTGAGTTACCATTATTACAATCTAACCAAGTGTATGTTGCTCCTGATTGATTAGCTGTTAAAGTAAGAGATGCATTTGTTACCGTTAAATCAACAGTTGTTATGGTTAAATCAGTTGTTAATGTTGAATCACTATATTTAAACCACTAAGGAGCTGTCACGAAATAAACTGTACAGAATTGATGCGGTTATTTTTTCCTTTATCAAGGCAAAATTTTAAACCATCCGTCAGCTGAAGGATGGTTTAAAATTTTAACGCAGAGAAATGGTAAAAGAACAAAAGAGGGTGTTGAAGAAAAACAGTGCCAAGTGTTGATCTACGATAATTTTGGAAGAGAACTTATTAATAACCCCCTTTAACTTCTTTTAATATAGATATTACCAATAAGAAATCAGGCATTTATTTTATAAAAATAATAATCGGTAACGAAACAAGAGAATGGAAAATAATAAAAAATTAAACACTTCAAGAAAAATACTAAACTTAAATTTTAACCCCTGTAAGTCCTAAACTGTATTGTACGAGGCTAATTTATGAGAGGGTAAGGTGGGTGGTTACGCCCACAAACTGACAGAAGGTTTTTTTGTGATTTCAAAAAGTAAAAATATTAGTTGACTATTTTATCAGTTTTTTTAGAAGAATAGTTAATTTTTAGTGCATTTGCTTTTCTAAGTTCTTGTTTAACTTCTGTAACAATACCCATTTTAGTTTTCTGATCTACTTTTAATGACCATGTAACTAAATTTCGCTCTACTTCAACTCTTTTATTTCTTTCCATTTCTACAAATTGAAAAATATCTTCTTTGGTTTTAAAAGCATCATTAAGTTGAATTCTTGGCGCTGTACCAAAAGCACCTTGCAAAGCTTTTATTGGTTTGCCGATATAAATATAGCTTACTAAAGATTTTTTCTCCAACTTTTCTATTTCCGTAGCTTTTGGAGTTACATTAATAACTTTTAAAGTAGTTTCTCTCATTTTAGTCGTTACCATAAAGAAAAACAACAACATAAAAACGATATCGGGTAAAGAAGCTGTATTGACAGCAGGTTGTGATTTTTTTCCTTTTTTTCTAAATTTTGACATTATTCAGTTCCCTCCTATTTTTTTAGGTTCTGCTTCTGAAATCCGTTGTGGAAATATTTTTTTTACGGCTTCCGCTTTTTCAGCTATAGATTCTGAAGATTCCGATTGTTGAACTAATTCGGAATAAGATTTCCCAAATTTATTCATCGCAAATTCATTTCTAATTTCATTATAAGCAGCAACTAATTCATTTTGAACTTTAATGTACATTTCGTAAGAAGTTCCATTATCATTTTGTAAAGAAATAATTTGTTTGGACACCAATACATTTCCTAAAACAGGAACTTCTTCTATCCTAAATTCAGGCATGTTGGGGTAACTCGCATTACTTTCATCCGCAACACTTGGATAATTAGGGTTGCTTTTGATAAACTCTTTTGCTTTTGCTCTTAATTCAGTTACTTGGATGTATTCTCCTTCTACTAATAATTGGTCGTTTTGATTTACCAAAATTTCAAAAATATTACGTTGATTAATTTTGTCTGGTGGAGTTGCTTCTGAATCTGGTGGAGGAGGAAGCCTTCTAATTAATCCACCATCAGTATCCATCGTAGTGGTTACCAAGAAAAAGATTAATAACAAAAAAGCAATATCCGCCATGGAACCGGCATTTATTTCAGATATTTCTCTTCTAGCCATAAGTTTATATTATTTAAACATTTTAGATACTTCTGCAAAAATCCAAGTAAAAACTGCAACTGTGCCTAGTATATACACAACAATTAATCCTGCTTCAGACATTTTTGCTTCAAATGCTGTAGCTAATAATTTTCCATCACCATCAATGGTATCAACTCCAGTTGATAATAAATAACCTATCACAAAAACAATTGATAATCCAACGATACCCATTAATACAATTTTTGCATTTTTTGGATTTTGAATCATGGTAATGATTGGGAACACAATAGCCACAAGCGTTGCAATTCCCATAAGAATATAGCACCAACTAATTAGAACGCCTTCGCTAATAAGCCCTGCATAAAACAGGATACTTAATACCCCTGATAGACCTAATAAAGTGATTAATATGATGCTGAATAATTTAGTATTACCCATAACTTTTATTTTTTTGATATTTCGTTTTTAACTAATAAGTCGATTAATGAGATGGAAGCATTTTCCATATCGTTAACAATACTATCTACTTTTGAAATGAGGTAATTAAAAAAGATTTGAAGAATAATTGCCACCACTAATCCAAATACGGTGGTTAACAAAGCCACTTTAATACCACTCGCTACAACTGTTGGAGAAATATCTCCAGCTGCTGCAATTGCATCAAATGCTTGAATCATCCCAACCACAGTACCTAAAAATCCAAGCATAGGAGCTAAAGCAATAAACAGGGAAATCCAAGAAATACCTTTTTCTAATAATCCCATTTGAACACCACCATAAGAAACAACTGATTTTTCAACCATATCAATTCCTTCATGGCTTCTATCTAATCCTTGATAAAAAATACTTGCAACAGGTCCTTTGGTATCTCTACAAACTGTTTTTGCAGCTTCAATACCTCCGCTACTTAAAGCTCCTTCAATATTTTTTAATAACTTTTCTGTGTTGGTTGAAGCCATATTAAGATAAATAATCCGTTCGATAACTATTGCCAAACCTAAGATAAAACACACCAATACAATTCCCATAAAACCAGGACCGCCTTCGATAAATTTTTGTTTAATCACTTGAGTAAAAGACATATCCTCAGCTGGAGCTACATCTTTAGCCACATCTTCTGTAGGAGCTGGTGCGTCAGCAACTTTAGCTGGTTCAGCAGCATTCGAATCAGGTTGTTGAGCATAAACTGAATTAAAAGCACCAAGGCTTAAAAATCCAATAATTGTAAATAATGCAAATAGCTTTTTCATAGTTTGTAGTTTATTGTCTAACTGTTATAATATTTATTTTATTGTTTTATTAATTTTATTTTGATAAAATGTGTTTCAATCAATTTTTAATAAACACCTCATCCAAATAAGTCGCCAAATTACAAAAAAATCAATTCATCCCTAATACTCCTGATATTTTTTTTATAAAAGTTATAGGAACGGTTAATTTTTTTGAGTTTCTGGTTCAATGTTTAAAGTTGGAGGTTTGTAATTTTGGATTTGAGATTTACGATTTACGATTGGTCATTATTTATTTGATTTTTCTTCCGTCTTCTGATTTATTTCAACCCAAAAGCTTTTTTCACTTTTGCAACATAATCTAGTTCTTCCCAAGGAAACAATTTTACTTTTACCTTTATTACTTTTCCAGAACCATCAACGAATTGTTTTTCTACCACTTCGGTTTTTCTACCCATGTGTCCATAAGCAGCAGTTTCTGAATAAATAGGGGTTCTTAATTTAAAACGAGTTTCAATGGCATAAGGACGCATATCGAAAAGTTGTTCTACTTTTTTGGCAATTTGTCCATCAGTTAATTTAACATGTGCAGTTCTGTAGGTATCAACAAAAATTCCAACAGGTTTTGCTACACCAATTGCATAGGCAACTTGAACCAAAACCTCATCACACAATCCTGCTGCAACTAAATTTTTTGCAATGTGACGTGTAGCATACGCAGCAGAGCGGTCAACTTTGCTTGGGTCTTTTCCAGAAAATGCTCCTCCACCGTGAGCTCCTTTTCCGCCATAAGTATCAACTATAATTTTTCTTCCTGTTAATCCAGTATCACCATGTGGACCGCCAATTACAAACTTGCCTGTTGGATTTACGTGATAAATAATTTTATCGTTAAATAAAGCTTGGATGTGTTTTGGTAATAATTTTTTAACTCTAGGAATTAAAATAGAAATAACATCTTCTTTTATTTGTTTTAACATTTTAGCTTCAGCATCAAAATCATCGTGTTGAGTAGAAATAACAATGGTTTCAATCCGCTTTGGTTTGTTATCATCACCATACTCAATGGTTACTTGCGATTTAGAGTCTGGGCGTAAGTATTTCATCTTTTTCCCTTCTTTTCTGATGGCTGCCAATTCTTTTAGCAAAAGATGAGAAAGTTCTAATGACATCGGCATAAAATTATCAGTCTCGTTTGTGGCATAGCCAAACATCATCCCTTGGTCGCCAGCACCCTGATCTTCCTTTTTCTTTCTAACAACACCTTGGTTAATATCAGGAGATTGCTCATGAATGGACGAAAACACTCCACACGAATTACCATCAAACATATACTCGCTTTTGGTGTAACCAATTTTATTAATAGTATCACGAGCAATTTTTTGTACATCAATGTACGTTTTAGACTTTACTTCTCCCGCAAGAATCACTTGTCCTGTGGTAACTAAAGTTTCACAAGCTAGTTTTGATTCTGCATCAAAAGCTAAAAAATTATCAATTAAAGCATCAGAAATTTGATCAGCAACTTTATCTGGATGACCTTCTGATACAGATTCGGAGGTAAATAAGTATGACATATATTTAAGTTTTTATGTTTAAAATAAATTTGTGGTGTGATAGAGAGATAATTTTTAGCACTTTTTACTTTATTTCTAAAGTGTGGTTGCAATCAAACAAATCATTCCACATTTTTGTTGAGCCAAAAGTAATTTTTTTTTTTAGTTCAAACAATAGAACTAAAAAAAATGTGAACTTATTAGGTAGTTAATTTTTTAAATACAGTTTCTAAGCTTTGACTTTCTTTCTGCATCGTTAACACCATCATGTTATGCTGAACTGCAAATTGAAAAATATTGTTTCTAACGTTGTCTTCTTTTATTTCAAATACCCAAGTATTGTTTTGTGCTAGTTTTACCCGATTTACACCTTCAATTTTTTGAAGTAGTTTGATATCGATTATTTTATCAAACTCAACCAACAATACTAAGTGGTTACTTTTTTGATTTTGTAAATCTTGTGTTTTATCATCAGCAACAATAATTCCTTTGTTAATAATAATTGTTTTATCACAAATTGCTTCTACTTCTTGCATGATATGGGTAGAAAGTAAAATGGTTTTTTCTTTCCCAATGTTTTTAATTAATGCTCTAATTTCTTCTAGTTGGTTAGGATCTAGCCCGGTTGTGGGTTCGTCTAAAATTAACACTTTTGGGTCATGAATCAATGCTTGAGCTAATCCAACTCTTTGTCGATATCCTTTAGAAAGAGCTCCTATTTTTTTATTTTGCTCAACGCCAAGTCCTACCATTTCTATCATTTGTTTGATACGTGCATTTCGATTACTTATTTTATAGATACCTCCAATAAAATCCAAGTATTCTTTTACGTACATATCAACGTATAAAGGATTGTGTTCGGGCAAATAACCTACCTGCTTTTTAACTTCTATTGGTTGTTCTACTACGTCGTATCCACAAACTTTTACCATGCCACTTGTTTGAGGAATAAAACAGGAAATGATTTTCATCATGGTGGACTTTCCAGCTCCATTTGGACCTAAAAATCCAACAATATGACCGGGTTCAATCGTAAAAGAAACATCAGCTAATGCTTGTTGTTTTCCATAAATCTTGGTAACATTTTTTACTTCAATACTCATGCGAAAAGTTTAGAGTTTCAAGTTTAGGGTTTAGAGTTAGTGGATAAACTAACCTTATAAACTCCTAAACTTATCCACTAATTTTACTCCACGAAAATACTGATTTTAACTTAAGCTGGATTCTATAAATTAGTTTATCTATTTTTTTAAGTTTTTCCGATGTTCTTTTTGTTTTATTTCGGCATCTTTTTCTTTAATTTTATATCAAATATCTACTATTTGATATAAAATTAAAGAAAAATCTACTCAAAATAATTCCAAAAATATCAATCGGTCAATTTATAGAAACCAGCTTAAAGCGTTTTATTTCTTTACTTTTGAATTTTAAAAATTAGTGTGAAAGGCATTGTCATAAAATCTACCGGTAGTTGGTATTCTGTTCGTTTAGAAAATGGTGAACAGATAGAAGCACGAATTAAAGGTAGATTTCGATTAAAAGGAATTCAAACAACTAATCCAATTGCCGTGGGGGATTATGTTCACCTTAAAAATGAAACAGATGGTTCTGCTGTAATTCATGAAATTGAAGACCGTAAAAATTACATCGTTCGCAAGTCTATTAATCTTTCTAAACGGTCTCATATTATTGCGGCAAATATAGATCAGGCAATATTGGTGATTACTTTAATTGAACCAAAAACAACTACTGCATTTATCGATCGGTTTTTAGTCACCGCCGAAGCTTACCACATTCCTGCAACTCTTGTTTTTAATAAAATTGATATTTATTCGGAAAAAGAACAACTTTCTTTTTTAAAAAATGCTTATGAAAAAATTGGATATCGATGTGTGGAGGTTTCTGCAACAAAAAACATTAATATGGATTTAATAGTGGGCATGATGAAAGATAAAGTTTCTATGATTTCTGGACATTCGGGGGTTGGAAAAACAACTCTTTTAAATGTGGTAGAACCTCACTTAAATTTAAAAACAAGTGCAATTTCTACCCTACATAAAGCAGGTAAACACACCACTACCTTTGCAGAAATGTTTGAACTTTCTTTTGGCGGATATCTTATTGACACTCCAGGAATAAAAGCATTTGGTTTAATAGATTTTGACAAAGAAGAACTTTCGCATTATTTTTTAGAAATGCGAGAACGATTAACGGATTGCCAATTTAGTAATTGCGTTCATATTAACGAACCGCACTGTGCGATTAAAAAAGCAGTTGAAAATGGTGAGATTGCCGAATTTAGATACCTTAATTATTTAAGTATGTATAACGATGATGAGGAAGAAAATTATCGGACTAAAGGGTATTAGAGGGTGAAAGGGTTAGGCTTTATTTTCCAACAATCATTTTTTTATAAAGAGTTTAATCAACATTTATTGGTTGGAAAATTTAATATAAAACCAAATACTATACCATAGAAACATACGACTATGGTAAATTCGTCTATATTTTAGACACAGAGGGCAACAAACTAGGGCTCTGGAAACCAAACGACATAGAATATGAAAAATTAGGTAATCAACTTGGCAGCAAAACCACTAAATAATACCGAAAGCATATATTTAATAATCCAATAAATTGGACTAAAATCTATTGCATCGGCATTAACTCCCGAAATAAATCGGGACAAGCTATTGTACATTTATAAAATAGTCCATTACTATTTTATAAATACAATTGGTATAACCAACTTAACCCCTTTTTTTTGCAAAAAAATCGATAACTATTTTACTGCATTCGTTGGCTAATAAACCTCGAACGATTTCTGTTTTGGGATGCAAAATAGTTGAGGAAATTGAGCTAAATCCTCTTTTTTTATCAGCCGCACCATAAACCACTTTTTTAAGTTGTGTCCAATACAATGCACCTGCACACATTACACATGGTTCTAGCGTTACATACAACGTACATTCGTTTAAATATTTACCTCCTAAAAAGTCGGTTGCTGAAGTAACAGCCAACATTTCGGCATGAGCAGTAACATCGTTTAACCGTTCGGTCATATTATGAGCTCGAGCAATTATTTTATTGTCACAAACAATTACTGCACCCACAGGAACTTCGTCTTCATCAAAAGCTTTTTGTGCTTCCTTAAAAGCTTCTTTCATAAAGTGTTCGTCAGAAAAAACAGAAAGCATTAGGCGGTTTCGAGTGTTTTTTTATTGAAAAAATAATGGTGGACGATAGAAAAAATGCAATAAATAATTACAATGGTGGGCATTGCCACAATGTTGGTAAAAATAAAAAGCAAAAACCAAAGCAGAATAAAAGTAAAAGGTAGTTCATTTCCTTTCCATTTGAGTTGTTTTACTTTTAAAGAAAACATGGGTACTTCAGCAACTAACATTAGAGAAAGAAGAACGGTCATCACTAACATAAACACAGGATTTGAAACAACAGGAACAATGAATTGGTTTACGCTAATAATTTGAGGTAAATCTGGAAAAGTAGCAATTAACACACTAAAAATATAAAAAGCCGCATGTGCTGGAACTGCTAAGCCAATAAAAGAAACTTTTTGCCTTGTATCAATGTTAAATTTAGCCAATCGAAATGCCGATAAAATAGGGATTAAAAAAGTGATATAAAGTAGCCATGGGTTATCAGTTAAAAATTGAACAGCATGTGCAGGATTTGCTTGTAAATTTCTTAAGTGTTGATACAACAACATTCCTGGAGCTACTCCAAAAGCAACCATATCTACTAACGAATCCAATTCTTTTCCTATTGGATTATTTACTTTTAGCACCCGAGCAGTAAACCCATCAAAATAATCGCAAGCAAGGGAAATTATTAATAAATAAGCTGCAATATCTAATCTGCCTTCAAAAGTAAATGAAATGGATAAACAGCTTAAAACTAGGCTAAGCGTTGTTATTGCGTTGGGGATTTGATTTTTCATTTTTTTAATTAAGTCTACAAATTTAATCAATTAATGATGTTACACTGAGAATGGGATGAATTTATACATTATTTTTTTGTCGGAAGTCCGAAGTCCGAAGACCGAAGTGCTTCCGTCTTCGGACTTCGGACTTCCAACCTTTTATTTAACTATGTAACAATTTACCCCGTTTTTAGTAAATTAATTTCTTTTATCTAATCCCCACATTAATTTTGTTCGTAGCGTATTTAAAAAGCTATTCTTTTCGAACCTAATGATGTTGATGGTATGTTTCGCTTTTTTAATTTTTAATACTGTTTTAAAAGGAACGGTATAAGATCGAGAATCTAACGCCACCAAAAAATTACCTGTTCGCCCTTCTGTTTTTAAGGTTAATTCAATATCATCTGGGATAACAATGGGACAAACATTTAAATTATGTGGAGCTATGGGGTTGATGATAATGTTGCCTGAACTTGGCAAAATAATAGGTCCACCACAACTTAATGAATAGGCGGTAGAACCTGTAGGAGTTGAAATAATCAAACCGTCAGCCCAATAGGAATTTAAAAACTCATCACCCAAATAGGCATGAATAGTAATCATGGAAGAACTATCTTTTTTCTGTAAGGTAATTTCATTTAACGCATAATTATCATCTCCAAATAAATTGTTATCAGTTTGCAAGCTCAATAATGTTCGAGTGTCTAAATAAAATTTTCTTGCAAAAATAGCATCAATTGCTTCATCAATTTCTTCGGTTGATATGCTGGTTAAAAATCCTAATCGTCCAGTATTAATGCCTAAAATCGGAATATCTTTATCTTTCACAAAAGTAATAGTGTCTAAAAGAGTTCCATCTCCTCCAATGCTAAACAAATAATTCACATCATAAATGTCTTTATCGTCATTGAAGGTTTTTAGTTTTTTATCTAATTCTATTTGCTGGCTTAGAAAATCGTAGAAAGGTTTGTAAACCAAAAGTGTTACTTTCCTTTTTAATAAATTTTCAAAAAGAACAGGAATTAATGGCAAATAATTGTCAATTACTCTTTTACCGTATATCGCAATTTTCACTATTGTTACGTTTTATTATGTTGTGAAATTAATCAATAATTTAAATTGGAGCAATAAAGTGAAGATAGAGTCCTGTTTCATTGAGCTTATTTATAGAATATTCTAATCGAAAAACCGCATCGTAATAACTAACAAAGTCAATAGAAACACCACCTCCATAAAGAGCTGTATTCATTAAAGAATTATTTTTACTATTTATCTGAGAATCAACATATCCCGAATCGAAATAAGTTCCTAAATAAATTGCTAAAGGTATTTTATTGAATTTATCGGCAGGAATAGAGTTTATTTTAAATATTTTTTCTTTAACTAATGCATAACGTAGTTGTGTTTTTGTAATAATATTATGTTCTCCATTAATCGCATAAAGTTCATAGCCTCTTATAAAATCATTTGTAAAACCTATAGAAGTATAAAAATAGTAAGGATTACTTTTTATACTTATTTTACTTTTTATTGAACCTGAAAAATAAAATCGATTCGATAATTGCCAATATTTTCTTATTTGAAAAGAAGAATAAAGTGAATTAAGCTTCTCGTCCAACACTCCTATTCCCTCTTTTACTAAATTAAAATCAAAATAATAACCTGTGGTTGGGTAGCTTTTAAAATTACGTTTATCTCTTTTAAAAGTATAGTATAGAGTTATAAATTGCATGTTATTTTCAACTTCCGACAAATAATCTTTATTTAACAAAATAACTGAGTCTGCTACTTGAACATTGGTGAATTCTGCTTGAAAAATATGCTTGTTATATAATTTAGGTCTAATTTCATAACCAACATTAGCCTGTATTTCTTTTCTTACATACTCCTTATCTGACCTATAAAAATCGATAGTATTGTTGGTAATGTTATAATTTGCTTCATGATTTCGGCTGTAACTCAATCTCATACTTAAACCGTTCGTTTTATTTTTGTTGATGTAAGGAATCGAATATCTTATTCCCACTTGTTCGGTATAACCCGCTTGAAATTTAAAAGCAATTGTTTCTTTTCTTCCTCTAAAATTTTCCTTACTCATAAATAAACCATAGTTAATTTTATCTAAATCTTTATTTATCCACCAGGTATTAAAATTAGCTTCTTCTACATTAAATATCGGAATTGGCCACCAATACCAACGCTCTTCAACGGTTATGTAAATTGAAATAAGCGTTTTATTAAAATAAACAGGTTCAACAGTAACAAAGTTAAAAAGTAAGGTATTTAATAAGTTGCTTTCTGTCCTTTCTAAAACTTGTTTAATATCAGTAACAAGTATGGTGTCACCAATTTTAAAGGGGATTTCTCTTAAAATTATATTTTCTTTGGTCGTTTTATTGCCTATTATTTTAATTTCTTTCACTACATTAATTTTGCTGGTATCGGCTTGTGAAAAAGATAAATTACAAAGCTTGCATAAAAAAAACAACAGCAACGAAAATTTAAATGTTGGAAATAACATTTTAAGGATTTAAAAATCGCATAAATTCATCGTACCTATTTTGAAGGTCTTTATGATACTCACTTTCGTTGTAAGAAGCAACTATCACGTAGTTAAATCTTTCAAACGTGTGAAGAATTCTGCTGATTTCAGTTTTATTTATTTTTAGTGTTACTTCCATTTTTTTTGAATCTGGAAGTGAGGTTATAAAAGAAGCCAAAATTTTAGCGTCTTCTGATTCAACTAACTTAGAAATTTCAGCCAATGAATAATCATTAATATTTAATTCGAGAGTTAAAATGCTGCCGACATTCGCGACTGAAACTACTTGTGAAAAAAATTGAATAACCCTTTTAATGGTAATTAACCCTAAATATTGATTTCTTTCATTAACAACAGGAAGAACGCTAATATCATTTTGAACAATCAATGCAATAACCTCGAAAAGATGTTGTCCTTGGTTGGCGTGAGGTTTATTAAAAGTAAAATCATACTCTTTAATTAACTTGTCAATTTTATTTTTATCTAAAATTGCCGACTCACTAATTAATCCAATATATTTCCCTTTATCAACAACTGGTAATTCTGAAGTTTTAAATTCCTCCATCCAATCCAGTGCTTTAGCTCCAGTATCAGAAATCTTTAAAGGTGGTATATCGTAAGATATTAATTCGGAAGCAATCATTGTCAGCTAATAGTTTTTTACTTTTGTGTTTTAATAAACAATTATCTACGCCAAAATTACTAATTTATTATGATGACTAAGTTAAGTGTAAATATTAATAAAATAGCCACCTTAAGAAACGCAAGAGGAAATAATTTGCCCAACTTGCTGCAAGTTGCTATTGATTGCGAAAAATATGGAGCTCAAGGCATTACTGTTCATCCTAGACCAGATGAAAGACATATTACCTATCGCGATGTTTACGAATTAAAATCCATTGTAACTACTGAATTTAATATTGAAGGATTTCCAAATACCAAGTTTATTCAATTAGTTTTAGCCATTAAACCCAAGCAAGTAACTTTGGTTCCCGACCCACCAGGTGTGTTAACTTCTAATGCTGGTTGGGACACGCTCAAACAAAAAGATTTTCTGAAAGAAGTGATTGCTGAATTTAAAGCTGCCAAAATTAGAACTTCCATTTTTGTGGATACTGAAATTGTAACCATTGAGAATGCTGTTGCTACTGGAACGGATAGAATTGAATTCTATACTGGTCCTTATGCCGATAATTTTACTAAAAATAAAGAAGAAGCCATTGCTCCATTTGTAAAAGCTGCAATTCTTGCTAATCAACTTGGACTTGGAGTTAATGCAGGACACGATTTAAACTTAGCCAATTTAAGCTATTTTAAAAACAATATTTCTGGATTATTAGAAGTTTCTATTGGACACGCATTAATTTGCGATTCGTTGTATTTTGGCTTAGAAAATACCATTCAAAAATACTTAGCTTGTTTGCACTAAATTTTTGGAACACAATTTGTTAATTTTGTAAAAATTAAAAACATGAAACACCTTAAAAAAATAGAACTGCTAAGTTTAATCTTATTAGTTGTCGTTGCAATTGCTTTTACATCTTGCACCAGCAATAAAAAATGCAATGGAAAAAGAGGTATAAAAACTCCTATGGGAGTGATGTAAAAACCATGAGAGTATTTTTAATAATTTTAGTAACCGTGTTATTTTCTTGTAAATCAACACAAACTGTTACTCCAATAACTAGTGAGCCACAAATTATCCCTTTTGTTGAATTAAGTGCTGGATTAAATGGTGATTTTTCTGAAAAAATCAATAAAATTATCACCAATCAAAACGAGTATAATGCTGCTTGGACTGCAGCGTTTAGTAGATTTTCAGACCAACCAAAACCAGCCCAAATTGATTTTAAAAACAATATGATTTTATTAGTTGCTATGGGCGAAAAAAATTCTGGCGGCTACTCCATAAAAATTGATTCGATTGTAGAAAATGAGAAAACTATTGTTGTAACTATTTTAGAAACTAGTCCAGGAAAAAGTTGCACAACCACATCTATGATGACTTATCCTTATCAAATGGTAGAACTTAAAAGTTCTACTAAAGAAGTAGTTTTTAAAACTATCGAAAAATCTTTTGATTGTAAATAATACAATTTTCATCGGATGACTGAAAGTCATCCGATGAAAATTAAAGCAATTTTTTTGCTGTTGTGGCAATAAAATCTTTTAAATAATAAGGCTCAAAATAAGCAACATCTTCCAACTCTTTCTTATTCAACTTTTGCAGAGCAATTTCATTAATTGTTTTTGCTGAGGGCATTCCTAATTCTGAAAAAAGAGCATTTTTATTTTTGCTTAACACTTCTTTGCACTTTTCAGCTCCATCTCCAAAAAAGAGAATTTTATTGTTTTTTAAATGTTCCGCAAAAGAATGTTCATCAATAATTTTTGCTGTGATTTCTTCCACTAAATTATTATTTTTGTCATATAAAGCCGTATAAACTTCCATTCTTCGTGCATCTATCATTGGGGAAAATAAAAGATCCCTCTTAATCTCCCCTGAGGGGAGAGATTGGAGTTGTGTTATAATTTTTAAGACCACCTCGTCTATATTGCATATAATTTCTTCATTTTTAAAACGAATTACTTTAAATCCATTCTCATTTAATATTTCTGTGCGAACCTTATCTTCTTCTTTTTGAAAATCATGAATTTTCCCATCAACTTCAATTATTAATTTTTTTTCAATACAAACAAAATCTGGAATAAACCTATCTACTGGATGTTGTCTTCTAAATTTAAACCCTAATTGCTTTGCTCTTAAAAATTTCCATAAAACCATTTCTGCTTCAGTAGGTTTTTTGCGATGTTCTTTTGCTTTTTCGAGTAATAAATTCCACCTCTGAGAATCAGTAGTATAATAACGTGGCATTCCCTCCCCGTCAGTTGACGGGAGGTTAGGTGGGGTATTTTTAGCCATTGCCTGTAAAGTATCAACTGCAATTAATGGAATTCCTAAGGCATAACACAAACCCTTGGCAGTAGAAACTCCAATTCGTAACCCAGTATAAGAACCTGGTCCTTTGCTCACCGCAACGACATCGATATCTTGTAACGATTTACCTGCTTGTTTCAAAACATCTTGGATAAAAACGGTCAATTTTTCAGCATGTGAATAAGCTCCTCCTTCTTCCTTAATTGCCAATAATTTTTCGTCATCCGAAATGGCAACTGAGCAAATTTTTGTTGCTGTTTCTATTCCTAAAATAATACTCATTTAGCTATAATTTTAATCTCTACTCTTCTGTTTGCCGTCATTTCAGCTGAATTTTTTGGTTGTGGATACAACATTTGACTATTTCCATAACCAACAAATTGAATCCTATTTTCACTAATTCCATTCTCTACCAAATACGATTTTACAGCTTTGGCTCTGTTGTTAGATAATTCTTTGTATTCACTAGAATTCGGTTTTCCTGGGCCATTCACATGTCCTTCAATTTCGATGCTTACACTATTGTTTAGTTGCATAAATGATAGTAAACTTTTTAAAGCACTCGCTGCATTAGGTAAAAATTCAGCACGATCTCCAACAAACTGAATGGTTTTTAAATTTACTTTTTTCCCACTTTCAATGGGTTCTAAAAAAACATCGTGAACAACTTCTTTTTCATTCATAGCAACAGCTATCTCAACAGAACTCAATAAATATCCTTTTGCAGAAACATTAATAACTGCATGGTGATTTTTTTTAAATAACGGTGATTCATAATTGTTAACATCTTTTAAAAAAATAGGATTTTTACTCAATCCTGAAATGTTTACATCAGCTAACACCAATTTTTTAGTCATTTTATCCTTTATCGATAAACTGTATTTTATGGTTTGAAAATCGGTTTGCTGAACGGTATCTTTTACTTCTACTTTAAGGTTTGTTTTTGGATAATGTAAAATTAAAGTATGATTTTGATGGCTCATTTTTGGATTATTTACTATCAACACTAGTTTTTCTCCTTTTTGAACAACAACCGATTTACTGTAATTTTCATTAACTCCTGCACCAACAAAATCAAGGTTGCTAGTTAGCAATAATCCTGTTTCTGAGCTTCTGGAAAGGTTGCTTCTTATTGGATTTATCTTTT
>PFUQ01000045.1:0-10556 GCA_002790175.1 Flavobacteriales bacterium CG_4_9_14_3_um_filter_32_8 | reverse complement strand
AAAAAATCCCAATCATCATCTTTATTTGTTGTGGTAATATCAAAAGTAAAAACACCACTATCTGGCATGGTTAGTAAATACCAACTAGAATTTTTTTCACTTTCGAATGCTTTTTTGTTTTCTATATTATTGTTGGTGAACTCCAGCTTTTCGCCATAACCACTAATATTTTTAGCTTGATAAATGGTGTCTTTTAATAGTAACATTTTATCACAGTCGGCATGCTGTCCGATTATCAAAACTGAATTTAGAAACAAGGGAAAAAGAAATGTTATTTTAAAAAAATACTTCATTAAATACAAAGGTAATTAAATTCGTTTGACCCCTTAAAGCAGTTCAATGAATTTAAAAAGCCATCTGATGAATTCTTTTTAATACCCTAAACTAGGACTCAGCCATTTTTCTGCTTCCGCTAAAGAACAGTTTTTTGCTTTTGCATATTGTTCTACTTGGTCTTTTGCTATTTTTCCTAAACCAAAATACTTGGCTTGTGGATGAGCAAAATAAAAACCACTTACTGCAGCAGTTGGGTACATCGCTAAACTTTCGGTTAGTTCAACTCCAATCTTCTTTTCTGCATCCAACAATCTAAATAATTCTAACTTTAAAGTATGGTCAGGGCAAGCAGGATAACCTGGTGCCGGACGAATTCCTTGGTATTGCTCTTTAATTAAATCATCTTTGTTCAGTTTTTCATCTTTCCCATAACCCCAAAATTCGGTACGCACTTTTTGGTGCAATAATTCAGCAAAAGCTTCTGCTAACCTATCCGCTAATGCTTTTAGCATAATGGCGTTATAATCATCATGGTCTGCTTCAAATTTTGTTATGTATTTTTCAATACCCAACCCTGTGGTTACCACAAAACCTCCAACATAATCTTTTACTCCTGTTTCTTTTGGAGCAACAAAATCTGCCAAGGAAATACTTGGAACATTGGCAGCTTTTTTTCCTTGTTGCCTTAAGTGGTGAAATTCTCCTAATTTTTCTCCTTCTTTGTAAACCTCTACACAATCATCATTCACCGTATTTGCTTCCCACAAGCCAACAACTGCTTTGGCTGTTAACCATTTTTTAGCAATAAGTTGTTGTAATAGTTGCTGAGCATCAGTAAAAACTTTTGTAGCTTCTTCACCTACCAATTTATCTTCTAAAATAGCAGGATATTTTCCAGTCAATTCCCAAGTTCTAAAAAATGGAGTCCAATCGATGTAATCAGCAATTGCTGCTAAGTCATAATCCTCCATAACTTTTATTCCTAAAAATTGTGGTTGAATTGGTTGTTCTTTTTCAAAATCAATTTTAAATTTATTTTTTTTGGCTTCTTCTATCGTTAAAAATTCTTTCGCTGAAGTTCGTTTCGTATGCAAATCGCGTAATTTCTGATACTCAATTTTAATGTCGTTGGCAAAGTTCAGTTTATTTTCACCAAGTAATTGTCCAACCACAGGAACACTTCTGGAAGCATCTAACACATGAATTACTGGCGAACTATAATGCTCTTCTACTTTAACGGCAGTATGCACTTTAGAAGTTGTTGCTCCTCCAATTAATAAAGGAATTTTCATTCCTTCCCGTTCTAATTCTTTGGCAACAAAAACCATTTCATCCAATGATGGTGTGATTAATCCACTTAATCCAATAATATCAACCTTTTCCCTTTTGGCAACTTCAATAATTTTTTCGGCAGGAACCATCACTCCTAAATCAATAATCTCATAATTGTTGCAGCCTAAAACTACTCCTACAATATTTTTCCCAATATCGTGTACATCTCCTTTAACCGTTGCCAAAAGCACTTTAGCCCCTCCCAACCTTCCGTCAGCTGACGGAGAGGAGATAGGGAGGCTTTTTTTCTTCTCTTCTTCAATATAGGGCAATAAAATAGCAACGGCTTTTTTCATCACCCGAGCACTTTTTACTACTTGTGGTAAAAACATCTTTCCTGCACCAAATAAATCACCTACGACATTCATTCCAGCCATTAGTGGACCTTCAATTACTTCTATCGGTTTGCCAAATTTCTGGCGACATTCTTCTACATCAACATCAATAAACTCTACAATTCCTTTTACCAAAGCATGTGATAACCTACTTTCAACTGACTCATTTCTCCACTCTTGTGTGGTAATTTCTATTTCTTTTTTTGCTCCAACCGTTTCGGCAAAATCAACTAATCTTTCGGTGGCATCTGGTCTTCTATTTAACAACACATCTTCCACTCTTTCTAATAAAGCTGCCGGAATAGTATCATATACTTCTAACATACCTGGATTTACAATTCCCATATCCATACCTGCTTTAATGGCGTGGTATAAAAATGCAGAATGAATCGCTTCTCTCACCACATTATTTCCTCTAAATGAAAAAGAAACATTACTGACTCCTCCGCTGACTAGAGCTCCAGGTAAATTTTCTTTTATCCATTTGGTTGCTTTAAAATAATCTACTGCATAATTATTGTGTTCTTCTAATCCTGTAGCAACGGTCAAAATATTAGGATCGAAAATAATATCGCAAGGTTCAAAACCCACTTTATCAATCAACAAATGGTATGCTCTTTCGCATATTTGAATTCTTCTTTCGTAAGTATCTGCTTGTCCTTTTTCGTCAAATGCCATTACGATAGTTGCTGCTCCGTAACGTTTTACCAGTTTCGCTCGTTCAATAAATTTTTCTTCTCCTTCTTTTAATGAAATAGAATTGACAATGGATTTTCCTTGCGTACATTTTAAACCAGCCTCTATCACCGACCATTTTGAAGAATCAATCATGATGGGAAGTTTGGCAATATCTGGTTCGGAAGCAATTAAATTCAAAAATTTAGTCATCACCACTTCTGAATCTATCATTCCCTCGTCCATATTCACATCAATCACTTGAGCTCCACCTTCCACTTGGTTTAAAGCAACAACTAACGCTTCTTCGTAATTTTCTTCAATAATTAATCGTTTAAATTGGATAGAACCTGTAATGTTTGTGCGTTCCCCAACATTAATAAAATTACTTTCTGGTCTTACATACAAAGGTTCTAACCCTGAATAATTAGGTAGTTTTGATTTTTCTTTTGGAATTCGTGGTTGGTATTTTTGAGCTACTTCAGCAATTGCTTTGATGTGTTCGGGAGTTGTTCCGCAACAACCTCCAACGATATTAATCAATCCATTACTAATAAAATCTTCGATTTGAGCAGCTGTTGCAGGAGCATGTTCATCATACTCTCCAAACTCATTGGGTAATCCTGCATTGGGATAAGCACTTACATAAAAAGGTGTTCTATTGGCAATGGTTTGAATATGAGGACGTAATTGTTTTGCTCCTAACGCACAATTAAATCCAACACTCAGTAAGTTCATGTGTGAAATAGAAATTAAAAATGCTTCAACGGTTTGCCCAGATAAAGTTCTGCCACTCGCATCCGTAATAGTCCCAGAAACCATAATGGGAACAGCAACCTTATTTTCTTCAAAATAAGTGTCGATAGCAAATAGGGCTGCTTTGGCATTTAGTGTATCAAATATAGTTTCCACCAATAAAATATCTACTCCACCTTCCAACAAACCTTTTACTTGCTCTTGATATGCTTTTACCAAATCATCAAAAGTAACTGCTCTATATCCTGGGTCGTTTACATTTGGCGACATAGATGCAGTTCGGTTGGTGGGCCCCATTGCTCCAGCAACAAAACGGGGTTTTGCTGGATTTTTTTTTGTGAATTCTAAAGCGACTTCTTTGGCTATTTTTGCAGATTGGTAATTGATGTCGTAAACTGCTTTTTCTAATTGGTAATCGGATTGTGCAATAGAAGTTCCGCTAAAAGTATTCGTTTCAATAATGTCAGCACCTGCTTCAAAGTATTCGGCATGAATGGTTTTAATAATGTCGGGGCGAGTGATAGAAAGTAAATCGTTGTTGCCTTTTAACAGAACTTTACTATCAGCAAAAACAGTTCCTCTAAAATCTTCTTCCGAAAGTTTATAGCGTTGAATCATGGTGCCCATTGCACCATCTAACACTAATATTCTTTTATTTAATATTTCTTTTATGTTGTTCATTTTTTCTTTATTTCACCGTTGCGAATGGGACGCCCATTACTACCGTCATCGCGAGTGGAGTGCAACGAAACGAAGCAATCTGTTTAATCGAAGGACAGATTATCAATACTTTTTTATTGTAAATTAAAGTATTGATACTGCTTCGTGGTGCTTCAGCTCCCTATTACAAGCCAACGCTTAGGCTTCGCAATGAACGTTAAATCATAAAAAAACCCCTTTTGTTTTAATAAGCAGAAGGGGTTAACAGTTTATTTTCTACTTATCTTTTCCGTCAGCTGACGGATAGGATTTAGCACCGGTTTTCCAATTACAACATTTATCGTTATAACTATTAGTTGGTTGCCAAGGTTTCGTTGGGCCTAATCCCTCCACCTTTCTTGATAAATACCAAATTGGTATTACTAATTTTATAAGAACGTTTAAAGTACAAAGCTATCAACACTTTGTTTGATTTCCAAATATTGTAATGAAAACTCTAAAATAAAAGTTATTTGATAAACTAATTCTTTAGTACTAAAACTCCGCATTTTTTGGAGTTCTTGGAAAAGGAATCAATAATGTTTTCTACATTGTAGAATAATGATTTTTTCATTTTCTATTTTATAAACCAATCGGTCTTCTAAATTTATTCTTCTCGACCACCAACCCGAAAGGTTTTCTTTCAAAGCCTCTGGTTTTCCAATGCCCTCAAAAGGTGTTCGTTGAATTGCTTTAATGAGTTCGTTTATTTTTTTTACGGTTTTTTTATCTACTTGCTGCCAATACAAATAATCTTCCCAAGCTTCTTCAATCCAAGCTAAATTCATTCTATCAATCCTTTTTTTATAAACTCGCCTTTTTTATACTTTTCAATTCCACTCATCAATCTTTCAGCATTTTTAGGACTGCTTAATAAATGTAATGTTTCCTGCATCGATTCGTAATCAGATTTTGCTAAAACAACAATATCCTCTCCTTTGGTTCTAGTAACAAATAAAGGATTATGATTATTAAAAACATTATCTAAAAAGAATTTTAAATTTTGTCTAAAATTGGTGTAGGTTGTAATTTCCATGTCTAAATTTTTATGTAAAGCTACTAAAATTATTTTATGTACAGAAAACTGTACATGTTTATTTTAAAACTCAGCATTTTTTGGAGTTCTTGGAAAAGGAATTACATCTCTAATGTTACTCATTCCTGTAACAAAAAGCATTAACCGTTCAAACCCTAAACCAAAACCTGCATGAGGAACGGTGCCAAATTTTCGAGTATCCAAATACCACCAAACGCTTTCTTCAGGAATATTAAAAGTGGCTATTTTTTGTTTTAAAATGTCTAATCGTTCTTCCCGTTGCGAACCTCCAACAATTTCTCCAATTCCAGGAAAAAGAATATCCATTGCTCTAACTGTTTTGCCATCATCGTTTTGACGCATGTAAAAAGCTTTGATGTTGGCTGGATAATCGGTTAATATAACTGGTTTTTTAAACTCTTTTTCTACCAAAAATCGTTCGTGCTCCGATTGTAAATCGGCTCCCCAACTTTCTATTGGGTATTTGAATTGCCCTTTTTTGTTTGGTTTTGAGTTTCTTAAAATTTCAATGGCTTCGGTATAAGTTAATCGAACAAAGTCATTTTCTACTACAAATTTTAATTTTTCAATTAACGGTAACGAACGTTGGTCTTGCGGTTTTGATTTATCTTCTTCTTCCAAACGAGTTGCCAAAAAAGCTAAATCTTCCCCACATTTATCCAACGCATATTGCACGCAATATTTTAGCATTTCTTCTGCTAAATCCATGTTGTCGTTTAAATCGTTAAAGGCAACTTCGGGTTCTATCATCCAAAATTCAGATAAATGGCGAGTGGTATTCGAGTTTTCTGCTCTAAAAGTTGGTCCAAAAGTATATACTTTTCCTAAAGCCAATGCGGCTAATTCAGCTTCTAACTGACCAGAAACAGTTAAGTTGGTTTCTTTTCCAAAAAAGTCTTGTTTGGTATCGGTTTCACCCTGTTCATTTTTTGGAAGATTTTTTAAATCTAATGTAGTTACTCTAAACATCTCACCAGCACCTTCGGCATCTGAGCCAGTGATAATGGGAGTGTGAATGTTGTAAAATCCTCTTTCGTTAAAAAAATTATGAATGGCAAAAATCATGGAATGACGAACTCTTGTTATTGCTCCAAAAGTGCTAGTTCTAAAACGCAAATGAGCTATTTCTCTTAAAAATTCTAAGGAATGTTTTTTTGGTTGTAAAGGAAATTCATCAGGGTTGGCATCGCCTAAAATCTCAAATGATTTTACTACTATTTCAATGTTTTGACCTTTACCTTGAGAGGCTACAACTTTCCCTACAACGGCAATTGATGAACCAGTTGTGATTCTTTTTAATTGATTTTCGTCTTCTTTTTCAAAATCTAAAACTGCTTGTACATTATTGATGGTAGAACCATCGTTAATTGCTATAAATCGATTACTTCTAAATGTTCTTACCCAACCTTTAATTATTACCTCGCTACCAATAGTTGGAGATTTTAATAACTCATTAATTCTAATATAGTTCATTGTGTTCTTGTATTTGCAGCGAAATTAATGCTTTTTTACAAAGGAGTAAATTTTTCATTTTCTATTTAACGATAATTTATATTTTACATTAAAAATATTTAGCTTTCTTTTAATGATAATTAATTAAATTTGTGAAAACATTTTTTTATCTACTTTTAATAAAAAATCAGTTTATGGGTATGAAATATTTAACAAAATCGATAAAATAGGTTTTAAATGCGATAAAAGTTAAAAAATATTTTGAATATCCTAAATAAGGTTTTAATATTGCAAACTAATTAATTGTGTATAACAACATCAACTATGAAAAAATTATTTTTCGTAATACTTATTTCTCTCTTTGCATTTCAGGTAAATGCTGCTGGAGTTATTGTACTAGAAGGTCATTATCAAGGTAAAAATCTTTATGTTCAAAATCCCTTTGCTGGTAGCGGAGTTGGATTTTGTACTTTTGAAGTTACCATTAATGGTGAAGTAACTACCGATGAGGTCAACTCAAGTGCTTTTGAAATTGATTTTGCAAATTTTCAATTAAAAATTGGAGACCCTGTTATTGTTAAAATTAAACACAAAGATGATTGTAAACCTAAAGTGTTAAATCCTGAAGTATTAAAACCAAAAAGTACTTTCGAAATTGTAACCATGCAAATTTCTAACGATGGTAATTTTGATTGGACAACAAAAAGTGAAACAGGAAAATTAACTTATATCATTGAACAATTTAGATGGAACAAATGGATTAAAGTTGGCGAAGTTGATGGTGTCGGTACTGAAGTTGAAAACAAATATGAATTTAAAATTACTCCTCACTCTGGTGAAAATAAATTTAGAGTAAAACAAGTGGATTACTCTGGTAAACCTAGATATTCTCAAGCTTCTAGATATGTTGCAACAGTTGGTGAAATTACTTTTAGCCCAATTAAAGCGAAAGATTTTTTAAACTTTACTGGAGAAACATTATTTGAAGTTTATGATAGTTACGGAAACATTGTTAAAAAAGGATTTGGTGAAAAAGTGGATGTAACTAACCTTAAAAAAGGAATTTACTATTTAAATTATGATAACAAAACGGATACTTTTGTAAAAAAATAATTCAACATCGTTGAACAATTAAAAAGTCCCGAATTGGTTTCGGGACTTTTTTTTACCCTATTATGAATAAAATCGAACACATTGGAATTGCTGTAAAAGATTTGAATGAAGCAAACGCTCTTTACAGTAAAATCTTTAATCAATTACCTTACAAAACAGAAGAGGTAGCCAGTGAGCATGTAAGCACTTCTTTCTTTAAGGCAGGAGAAAGTAAAATTGAATTACTAGAGGCAACTAACCCTGAAAGTGCAATAGCGAAGTTTATAGAAAAAAAAGGTGAAGGTATTCACCACATTGCATTTGATGTGGAAGATATTTACTCAGAAATAGCCCGTTTAAAAAAAGAAGGTTTTACTATTTTAAACGACCAACCAAAAAAAGGTGCTGATAATAAATTGGTTTGTTTTGTACACCCAAAATCAGCAAATGGAGTACTTATTGAATTGTGCCAAGAAATAAAATAACTTATATTGTACGGTCGTTGCCCCCATCAATTGGAATTTGAGCTCCTGTAATTGTCCTAAATGAATCACTAAGCAGTGCAAAAGTTGTAAGAGCAACATCTTTAGATGACAATTGAATTTTCAATATATTATTTGTTTTATATTCTTCAACTGTTAAACCATAATTTTTTGCTCTGCCTTTTAATATTTCATCCGTCCAAATCCCTGTATCGTAAACCAAATGTGGATGAAGCGTATTTACTCTAATTCCCTTTTCACCAAATTCCAAGGCTGCAATTCTACCCAATTGAGCTAAACCTGCTTTGGCAACAGAATAAGCTGCGGCACCGGGACCTGGAGCTGGAACATTTTTAGAACAAATAATGACAATAGCAGGATCAATTCCCAAAGAAAGAAATGGATAGCATTTTTGAAATAAGTACTGATAACTAGTTAGGTTAATTTCAATACTTTTATTCCAAGTATCCATGTTCATGTTTGCAATGGAATTGCTTTCTGGGAAAATTCCAGCATTGGCAACCAACATATCCAAACCTCCAAAATGAGTAACCGTTTTTTTAATAGCATCTTCCAACTGAGTGGTATTGGTCACATCGCACACTAATCCTAAAACATTAATCGTATTAAAAATTGTGCTGATAGAAGGATTAATATCCAAAGCAGCAACAACAGCTCCTTCTTCCACTAATTTTTCGACACAAGCTTTACCAATACCACTTGCTGCACCAGTAACTAATGCAATTTTTCCTTGCATTTGTTTGGAAGCACTTTCTTTTTTCAACTTCATTTGCTCTAACTCCCAGTATTCCATTTCAAACAAATCATGTTTAGGAAGAGCAGTAAAACCACCCAATTGTTCGGCTTGATATATTGCTTTTATGGTGTGTTGAGCAATGTCGTTAATAATGTTGCAGTTTTTTACTGTGGTGCCAAAGGATAATGTTCCATAGTCAGGCAATAAAGCCCAACGAGGTGCTAAATCCAAACAAGTTAAGTTTCCAGTATTGAATTCGTTAAAATAATTTTGATACTCATTGGCATAATTTTGAATTGCCTCTTCAAAATTGCCTTTAATAACCACTGGAATTCGTTTTGTTCGGATGATGTGGTCGGGAGTTAATGTTCCTCTATTGGTAATTTCGGCAACATTAGGAAGCTGACTAAAAGCAACACTCGTTTCTGAATGGTCGAGTTTGCTCAAAACAGGCTTCTTCATCAGCTTAGAAATACTCCGTCTAATCTTCGCTATCTCCAAAGCATCAATACTTTTGGTATTCTTAGCTTCCAATTGCTTGGTAGCATTTTTTGCCAAGTAATTTTCTGCTTTGGTAACAATTTCTATCATTTTATCATAACTTGCCTTAGCATCATCATCGAAAGTAAAAACACCATGGTTTAACAAAATCATACCTTCCAATTTATTCCAATCCACACCTCTGGTTAAGTTATAAATTTCTTTAGCCAATACAAACCCAGGCATCACATAAGGAACAATAAGCATATTTTCTCCGTAGAGTTCTTTAATTATTTCTTCACCTTTTGGAGTATTGGTAATAGTTACCACAGCATCTGCATGGGTATGGTCGACAAATTTAAAAGGAATAACAGCATGTAAAATAGCCTCAATTGATGCGTTTGGAGCTGAAGGATTGGTCATTGCCATACGTTGGTATTTTACCATTTCTACATCGCTCAATTCTTTTAGTTCTGCCAATTGTAATAAGTTGTTCAACTTAACAGGAGCAAATCCAGCAGCTTCAATTGTACCTAAATCCCATCCACTGCCTTTTACATAAATAATATCTTCTTCCTCGCCAAATATATTGGTTTCTTTTACTTTTACAGAAGTATTTCCACCACCATGCAACACCAAATCGTCTTCTTGCCCTAATAATCGGGAGGTATAAACTCTTAATTTTACTAAGTCATTGCCTAATTGATTGGCTTCTTCTTTATTCCATAAATTCTTCATGTAGTAATCAAATTTTGTGATGATTCAAAAGTAATGCTAAATAATAAATCTCAAATAATAAATCTCAAATAACAAATCGTAAATTTCTTCAAAATCACCCACCCTACCCTCCCTCAAAAGGGAGGAAACCACAACGAAAGAAGTCACAACGGAGAAAACCACAACGGAGGACACTCCCTTCCTTTGGGAGGGTTGGGGTGGGACAAATCTCAAATCGTAAATTTTTCTGGAAATAATGTTCGAATTCCAGTTTCTGACGCATCACAAATACCTCTTTCAGTTATTAATCCTGTTACTAATCGAGCTGGAGTTACATCAAAACCATAATTTAAAGCTGGTGTATTTTCAGGGCAAATTAAAATCGATTTAATTTCACCATCAACTTTTCCTTGAATGTATTTTACTTCATTTTCATCTCTGGTTTC
>PFUQ01000034.1 GCA_002790175.1 Flavobacteriales bacterium CG_4_9_14_3_um_filter_32_8 | reverse complement strand
ATTTTTTGAGAATAGTTTAATTTTCTGTCAATATTGTGATTTTTAGCAATTTGATTAATTATTGGTTCACGAAGCAATTTTAAGGTTCTTCTGTAAAATTTTTCAGCAACTTCTTTTTCTCTTATTCTTCGCAAAAGACGAACCATTTCATCAGCGACATAAATTGTGTTATCCTTTTTAGAAAAGAATATTACGCCAATGTTTTTTAAACTATTAATTACATCTTGTATGTTTAAAATATTAATAGGTAGAATTGTATAGTTTATCAGTTTGATTTCCTCTTGAGAAAGACCAAGTTGCTTTGAAAGAGTTAATATTATACTTAATTCGTCAGAAGAAACTTTTGCATCACGATTATTTGCTTTATCGTTATTATAAGCTATTGACAAACATGATTTATAAATTTTATAATCTCTTTTTCTTTCTATGCTCAATTCTGATTTTTCGTTTTCAAATTCAATATTTAGAACTTTAATTTTTGCTTTTAATTTTTTGATTTCATTTTCATACAATCTTGAAAACCAATCTTGTTTAACAATGCAATTTCCATCACGAATTAATATATCAATCAAAATATCTAGTTGTGTTGATATTTCTTCAAATTCACATTTTATATGCTTAGAAAATTCTTTTTCGGTTAAGGAAAAAATAGTTGAAATATTTTGATTGTCGACTGATTTCAACTCTTTGTTGGTAGAACTTAAAATTTTTTCAATTTCCTTACCGTTCTTTTGGTTTTTAGAAATAATATTATCAATAATTTTTATAAATGAGTTTTTCTCGATAGATCCAAGTTTGTCTAATATCTTTTCTAATTTCATATACTTAAATTTTGTGTTTACATCTGATGATTAGGTAAGGAGCATTTTAATGCTTCTTGAAACTACCAACGAAAGTAGCAAATATTTAAGAAAAATTCAACGAAATAAAAAAGCCTCAATTTCTTGAAGCTTTTAAAAAAAATAATGTTTTTTTTATTTTATTTAAGTGCAATTTGTTTGTCTTTATTGTATTTTACCGAATACTTAAACTCCATAAGCTTGTTTTGTTTTGCGGGCATATTAAAAGTCCAGCTTAACATTCCAGTTTCTTTGGTATAATTAGCTTTATCGGAAGAGAGTAATATCACTTTTATTTCTTCTAAACTAGCTACTGGAATTTGGTCTTCAATAATAATATCGACATCATTTGGTCGGTTATTTTTAAGGGTTAATTCATAGGTAAATGTTTTCATTATTTCATCTCCTAAAAATTCTCCTTTTTCTTCTTTTTTCAATAATTTTCTTCTTATTGAAATTCGTTCATCTCTACCCAATGTTACGGCTAAAGAATCGCCCATTACATCCGAATTTAGCATGGTTACTCCAATAAAAGTTCCTTCAAAATAAACATTGGCTGCGGCTGGCAACAAATTTAATTCTTCAAATCCTTTCATGTTGGCAACTAAAAATGCATCCTTGTCTAATTTTGGCACCATGTAATATTGGTATTTAGCAGCTAAGTTTTCGTTTTTTATAGCTACAAGGTGGTTTTGCCCATCCGAAGGAATGGTATAAGGTATAGAAATATCGTATTCGATGTTGGTTAAATTTTCGTTCATGGTAGCGTAAAAAGCGGAAGTTTGAGCTGGTGATAATTCTTCTTCTTTCATTTGACAAGCACCATCCATGCTAGCAGCAGATTTTGCTAAACCACCATAACTTCTTTTTCTATCCTCGTTGTAATATGCACTTGGATTATAATAGTTTAAGTACCAAACGGGTAATTCTGGTTTCACTTTACTTTTGTTTGGATTGTTGGTCGATAATTTTAGTAAAATATTATCCCAATTTTCTCCAGAATTTTGATACACATTGGCTCGATAGGTTAATTCGATGGGTTCATTAATACCATTGGCTCTTAAATCGTAGGTTGGACTCCAGGAAGCCTCGTTTACTAAATAATTTAAATCAATTGTTCCTGCAGTTGTTTCTTCTGCTGATACAGTTACCACAATTTGATATTTTTGGTAAGTAGGCATTGCTACATATTTTTGTGCATTACTGTTGTTGATGTTGTTGAGTCGTGTTTGTAAAACTTGCAATTTTTTGTTGAGTAAGTATTCCTCTTTTTTTACTTTTATTAATGTTGTATTAATGTTGTTGTATTTTTCTCTAAAAAAACTCATGGCATCTTTTAACAACGCCAACGAATCGCTTTTAATACTATTGTTATTGATTAACAATTGTTTTTCTAGTTCCAACACCTCTTTTTTAAAATTCAATTCTTCTAAATCGAAATTCATCACATCTAATGAATCCTGAATGTTTTGAAGTTGTGCGATTATATTTTTTGGAATTTCGGGTGGTAAATACGAGCTAGGAGGCTGATACAATTTATATTTAGTATCTAAAATAATATAATTTCCTTTTCCTTTTACCTGAATACTATTGGAATTAATATTAGAAGAAATGCTATCAAAAATAACTTCTGTAATTCCCTTTTGAAGCGTAAAAGTTGCTTTCCTAAACACTTGTGCTCCATTTAAGAAAACGGTTACCTTATTAATTTTTGAATTCACTGGAGTTTCATTTATTGCAAACGAAACATTTAGACTAGTGATGAATACGATGGATGCAAACAACTTGTTCATGATTTTTAGTTTTAGTGATTAATTTGCCTATTTGATGTACTTTTACTATTTATTCCATATTTATAAATAAAAAAATAGATAAAATTTATGAAGTACAGGTGTTTAACCAGTGAGGAACTAAAAGAGTTGGAGCAGGAGTTGAAACATTTTTTAATTGCCAATCATGTTTACACCGAAGAGTGGGCAGCACTTAATAAAAAAAAAGATAAACGAGTACAAGAATTAATAGAACTCTTTAGTGATGTGGTGTTAGAAAAAGCACTAAAAAATATAAACTGTATAGAACAGATAACACCAAATGAAATTTTATTTTTTAAGTTTGATGATATATCAATAACGTTAATTGGAATTTCCTCAACCAACAAAAAAATAGATTTTACAAAAGATTCGTTGGATAAATTTAAAAATGAATTAACTATCTTTAAAACGTCGAAAGTTTATCAAAAAGAAAGAACATTGGAAGTTTTTCAATTGCTCCAATCAGGTTGCTCCATAAGTGATGAAGAACGATTTAAGAAATTAGAATTGGCTTATACTTATTCTCTAAAACAGGCAAAAAATTAATGAAAAATAAATTACTGATTGTCCTTTCCTTGCTGAGTTTTCAGTTATCTTCACAAACTATTGCAGAGGTGAGAACAGTTGTTCAAAAATTTGCAGCAGATCCCGATTTAAAAAATGCCTCCATCAGTTTTTATGCACTTGATTTAGATTCTAACAAGGTAATTGCAGGTTTAGGTTCTGATTTAAGCTTAGTTCCGGCATCCACTATGAAATTGGTTACCACAGCAACAGCATTGGAAATATTGGGTGCCGACAAACGATTTGCCACTACAATTAAATATTCGGGAGAAATAGATTCAACAATGGGAGTTTTAAATGGTAATATTTATATTGTTGGTGGAGGCGACCCTTGTTTGGGTTCGGAGCGTTTTAAAAAACAATACGGCGATTTTATTAATAAATGGGCGAATGAAATCATTAAATTAGGTATTAAGCAAATAAATGGTAGCGTAATTGGTGATGCTTCTATATTTAGTGAACAAATGATTCCTTCAACCTGGATTTGGGGCGATTTAGGTAATTATTATGGAGCTGGTCCTTGTGGATTAACCATATACGACAACACTTGTACCATTGAATTGCAATCTGGAAAAAAAGGAGATTCAACTGTAGTGAAGTGTATTTCTCCATTTATCCCCAATTTAGAGTTGGAGAATGATGTGAAAAGTATGTTAACCACTAAAGATGAATCTTATATTTTTGGAGCACCTTATCAAGAATACAGAATAATTAAAGGTGGTGTTCCTATTAATGAAAAGGCTTTTCTGGTGAGTGGTTCTATTCCTGACCCTGCTTATTTAACCGCATTTGAGTTGGATATGGAATTGAGAAGTTTGGGTATTAAAATCGCCAATCCTGCAACTACAGTTAGAAAAATAAAATTGGAAACAACTGGCTCACAACAACCGAAGAGGAAAACCATCACCACAACCTGGTCACCCAAACTTATTTCCATCATTAATCTTACCAATACCTATAGCATTAACCTATATGCAGAACACTTAGTGAATCAAATTGGAGTGTTTAAATATGGAAGTGGAGATACAGGTTCTGGAACTCTGGCTACTCAAAATTTTTGGGCAGCAAATGGGTTAGATTCAGATGGTTTTTATGTGAATGATGGAAGTGGTCTTTCTAGATTTAATGGAGTTACTGCCAAGCAATTAGTTGGGATTTTGCAGCATATGTACAAAAGCAAAAACAAACAACTTTTTATTAATTCTCTTCCTGTTGCTGGAAAGTCGGGAACATTAATAAATGTTGGAAAAGGAAGTGCTGCTGCAGGAAAAATTCATGCTAAAAGTGGCTATATGACGAGGGTGAGGAGTTATGCTGGATATGTAACTACAAAAAACAAAAAGAACGTAGCTTTTGCGTTAATTGTAAACAATTTTAATTGCACTCCTTCTCAAATGAAAACTAAAATGGAGAAAATAATGATTAAACTAGCTGAAATAGAAAAGTGAGCTAGTTATTTACTGGAAAGTTGTTTCCCATTTTTAAACTCACCTAAAACCACAACATCTTTCACTCTTTCATATTCTTTTACAGCCAATAACATAGCTTTTTCGGAATCTCGTCTTATTTTGATACCTGATTTACTTCCTTTGTTTCTTACTTCTATATAAAACCCATCTTTTAATTTTGTAGGTTTTGTTGCCGGTCTTCCCATCTAAATCTAAATTTTTATTAGCGGGCTAATTTACACTTTCTATAAAAGAAAACAAGGATATTAGCAATTATTTTATAAAAGTGTTAAAATTGTAACAATTTTTGAAGTAATAGGCTACAACAATACTTTTGTTAAGCATTCCTGTTAAATTAGGATGTTGAACTTCATTTCTTTTCTTTTTGTTTTGTTGAAGAGAATTGTAAAAAGAAAAATGAGCACGAATTATTGCCCAAGTGTGGTTGGGTTTGCCAGAAAGCAAAAACTTAATACCTGCCAAACCATCTAACAATAAACGCAGAAAAATAACTTTAAACCTATTTTTTTGTGGGAGATTTTTATGTAATGTTAACAGGCTATTTCTAAAGTTTAAAAATGTTTTTTGAGGTTTTGTTTTATTTAAAGTTCCTCCTCCCACATGATAAACAGTAGAAATTGGACAAAACATAATTTTATAACCTGTGTTTTTTAATCTCCAGCATAAATCGATTTCCTCCATGTGTGCGAAAAAAAATTCATCTAAGCCACCAATTTCATGGTATGCTTTAGCACGAATAAACAAACTGGCTCCTGAAGCCCAAAATATTTCAGTAAAATCATCATACTGACCAGTGTCTTTTTCAATTTTGTCAAACAAACGCCCCCTACATAAAGGATAACCTAGTTTATCGATAAAACCACCTGCGGCACCAGCGTATTCAAAATAATTTTTGTTGTTGTAATCTTTAATTTTTGGTTGACAAGCAACTACCGAATTATCGTTTTCTAATAGTTCTAATAGAGGTACTAACCAGTTGTTGGTAACTTCAACATCCGAATTAAGTAAAACATAATATTCGGCTTCAACTTGTTTTAAAGCTTTATTGTAGCCACCAGCAAAACCATAATTTTTATCTAAAGAAATAATTTTTACAGTTGGAAAGTTGGTCTGTAAATAAGAAACAGAATCATCAGTTGAATGGTTATCGGCAACAATTATTTTGGCAATAGCTGAGGAGTAGGAAATAACGGATGGTAAAAATTTTTCTAAAAATGATTTGCCATTCCAATTTAAAATAACAACAGCTATCTTTTTATCCAAAACTAAATTTATTTAGGATTTCTAAAATTATCATTTGCTCTACCGCCATAATGATCACTGTTGTCTTCAGTATCCATATCAATAGGTTGGTTAGTTCTTTTGTGTAATTGAACTTTCCATTGAGGGTTGTTGACAAATCCGGGCATATCGGCATGTAAAAGAGGGTATTCGTTACTCACTAAATCGGGATTGTAAAAAACGAATTTCTTATTGCTAAAACCTTCGATTTTATAATAATGCCATATTTCATAAGGGTAAGAACTTGGTTCGCTTACAAATTCTGAACGGGTATTTGGTTTTCCATATTTCAAAAATATGATACCTCTGTCGGTTGTATATCCTTTTTTTATGGCAGTAGAGAACATTTTGTTGGCAATTTCAACATTATTGGCATAATTGTTCCATTCTGTTTCTGGATCAAGTTCATTTCTTGTTACCCAAAAATTATAAAAGTATTGTCTCATTAATTCTTCATCTTTCCCTTTTAATTGATTGCGTGCAAAATTAATTTCAATTTGAGTAGAAATAGGTTCAATACTTTTTATACAATCGTCTAACTTATCTTTATCCAATTTCGCAACAAAAGAGTTGACATAATCATCAGAAATTAACAATGGAGTTGATTTTGGGTTACTTCGTTGAAAAAATAATTTTTTATCGATGAGTAATTCGTTGTTTTTATTTCTTGCTTCAACCACTAAGTTGTAATTTCCTGAAGGTAAGTTTTCTATAGTAAAAGATTTAAGAACAATGTTGACAGGTTTTGCAACTTCTTTGGAAAAACTTTTATAATTAGCCACTAATTTTCCTGTTTCAAAAGATTCTATAGAATAATTGACCAAATAACTATCGTTTTCACCCAATGTTTTATCTGTGTTGTATATTTCAGCATAAAATGCAATTTTCTCAAAATTTTCAGGAAAATAATCTGAAGTATAAGGAATAATATCAAATCCACTTTTAGTAATAATACTTTTAGTGGTTGTTTTGTTTAAAGACTCAATTAATTCAATGTCAGATATTCCTATTTTATCCTTAGGATAATTTATGGTTAATATTTGTGTGGATTTAAACGGAGATTCTTCGGAAAATAAGTCCTTAATGGTTATCTCAAATTCATATTGACCATTGGGCAGTGAAATTCGTTGCTGATCCATAAAATTAACTTTTTCTGCTAACGAGTCAGTAACTTCAGGGCTAAGTAAGTTGTATTTTTTAAACTTTTTTATTTCATCACCTTGTTTAAAAATTAAGGTAATTTCAATGGTACTTTGAAAAGTATTGGTTTCCGATTTTTTATAAACAGCTGAATTTCCAACAACTGATAAATAAGTTTCGATATAAGGACCAACCTCTGGAGAACTAAAAGTACAGTAAGTAAAATAGGCTTTTAAATTACTTCCAAAAGAAGAGGAGGTAATAAAAATGAGTAGAAATATGATTGTAAACTGTTTTTTCATAATTGTAATTAGCTGTAAAATTACTATTAATCTTTTATAAAATAATCAACAATTGATAAACGGTAAAAAATTGCTATTGACATGATTTTCTATTTTGATTATTAGGTAGTTTGACAAAATAATTGGTAAAAAAGAAAAAAAGAATACCATATTTAAAATCAATTGTTACTTTTGCAGCGGAGAAATGGCAGAGTGGTCGAATGCGACAGTCTTGAAAACTGCTGTACCGCAAGGTACCGGGGGTTCGAATCCCTCTTTCTCCGCCACTTAAAACCTCAACTTATTGGCTATCAATCTGTTGAGGTTTTTTGATTTTTCTAGAGAATCGAAAAAATCACTTAAAATATCAATTTACAGTTACCTTTTTTGATTACCTGCATGATTTAATTTATGTTATAAAGATAGGAGTAGAGCTATTATTTGTAAAGGGGTTCGAGAGTAAGATGTACCTAATCTTATTTGAACATATAGGATAAGCCTTATAATTATATGTTCATAAATTTATAGCTCAATTTGTTGCCTTTTGTAGCTCTTTATATGGTTAATTTAAAAATATTTTGAGCTTCAACTAATTGTAGCTCATTTTTATTTTTTTTAAGCTCGTAAATGTATATTTTTGAGCTATAAAGTACATTATTTTGAGCTACAAATAAAATTATGGTATGTTAACTAATGATGAAAATAAAATAATAAGCGTTATCACTAGCAATCCGTCCCAATCATCCAAAGACATTTTGAAAGCTTTAAAAGCTAAGGATAAAGGTATAATGTCCTATGCTACATTAAAGAGACGATTGAGTAAATTAGTGTCTAACAACCTTATATCAATTGTTGGTCGAGGTAGAGGAACAACTTATGTTGTTAGTCAAGAATTTCAACTATTAAACCCTTTTGATGTGGAGGAATATTTTGCTCAAGACGTAGATAAAAGGAAGGCTAAAAAAGGTTTTAACTTTGATTTAATAACTCATGTGTTGAATGGTGCTAAGTTTTTCACAAAAGAGGAATTAGAGATATTAAATGAACTACAAGAAGAGTACACCGAAAACATAAATAAATTATCAGAAACCGAAAACAGAAAGGCATTAGAACATTTGTCAATAGATTTGACATGGAAGTCTTCTGAAATTGAGGGAAATACTTATACTTTATTGGAAACAGAAGCTCTTTTGAAAAATAAAGAAACGGCAAAGGGCAAAACAATGGAAGAAGCCAATATGTTACTTAATCATAAAGAAGCAATTGACTTTTTAATTCAAGAAAACACCTACTTGGAACCCCTTAGTGTTGCAAAGATTGAAAATATACACAGCTTACTTGTTCAAAATCTAAAGGTTGATAGAAATATAAGAAAAGGCATTGTAACAGTTACAGGGACAATTTATAAACCATTAGATAATGAGCATCAGATTAGAGAGGCTTTACAAGATATGTGCAACCTTATTAATAATCGGAAAAACATTTTCGAAAAAGCTTTATTAGCATTGGTGTTAATATCATATATTCAGGCATTTGGGGATGGCAACAAAAGGACAGCTAGAATTATAAGTAACGGAATACTGATTCAAAATAAATTTTGTCCAATTTCATTTCTTACTATTGACTCTGTGGAGTATAAAAAAGCAATGTTATTTTTTTACGAGCAAAATAATATTAGTGCTTTCAAAAGAATTTTTATAGACCAATTAGAGTATGCAGCTATTACTTACTTTTCCTAACCCCTTTGTTTTATTAAAAAATAGACATATTTATATTAAAAAATCTTTTTATTAAGTTATGAATTAACTCGTAAGCCTTAATTTATAAAGGTTCTTATTTTCGGGACAAAATTTGAAAAACATATTGTCAAATATTAGTGAAATAGTTATTTTTTTGTACCTTATTTATGCTTTGATGCTCTGTAGAGGCTGTCAATAAAAGAAATGTAGGTAATGCTATACAGTCTGTAAAAGCATTAGAGTTACTAG
>PFUQ01000026.1:1000-9674 GCA_002790175.1 Flavobacteriales bacterium CG_4_9_14_3_um_filter_32_8 | reverse complement strand
CCTCCCGGAAGGGGAGGAGTTAATTAGTTTTTCAAACTTAAATGTTTTAGTTTGATTTCCTCGAATAGGAAGTGGCATAGATTCCGTTACCAACATTCTATTGGTTAGTACTGGAATTGCCATTTCTTCTCCATCTGTGTGTGCACCAGCTTTAGCTACTACTTTATAGGTAATTGCTGAATAACCTTCTGGGATTGATATTTCCCAGTTTACAGAAGTGCTTTTTCCTTTTTTAATACTAAATGCAGCCGTATCTTCTCCTTTTACTAATTGATCGGAAATCAACTTCATGGTGATTGCATCGTAAAAGAAAATTTTTGCTCCACCACTCAACTCTTTATCGGAAAGGTTGGTGATTTTTGTGCTAAAAGTCATATTGTCACTTTCTCTAAAAAACCGAGGTGCATTTGGAAAAACCATCAAATCTTTTTGAGTTACAGTTTCTTCATAAATCATTCCTGTTTTTAAATCTTTGGTGTGAGCTAAGCCCATAAATTTCCATTTGGTTAATGCCTCTGGAATAGTAAATTTAATAATTACTTCCCCTTTTTCATTAGTAGTTAAGTGAGGATAAAAGAAAGCAGTTTCAGCAAAGTTTTTTCGAGCTTTCACTTCATCCATATCTTTTCCATTTCTAGTTTCACCACTTGCTGTTGTCCTAGTTACTATGGTGGAACCAAATGCTGCTGTTTGATCCACATTTTTATCTCGAGATGGCGACGGAGCTTGTTCAGCTAATCCACTCATTTTCGCCCCATCTTTTTTTGATTTTTCTCTATAACCACTTCTATCTTCATCCATTGCCGACTCCTCCGAAACTTCCATATCGTATAAATAATCTCCTCCCGAAATATCATCGTAATAATACCCACGATTGTTTCCGAAATAATAAAAGCCAAACCAATTTAACTGGTCATAAACTTTTGTTTTTAAGTTTACCAAACCTTTGTTCCAATTGTAGGCAATCAATTCAGAATTAGCTGTAGAAAACGAAGTGTTGCTTTGCCAATATCGTTGACTATAATCGTAATACAATACATCTAATCCCCAATAATTTGCTCGAAAAGCATCCAACGAAGCATCGTATAATGCAGCTACCATTTCAGCAGCTACTTTTTCACCTTTTTTACCTTTAATTTTAATTTTCCATTCTTCTTTTTGTCCAGGAATTAGCTTATTACGGAATGTTTCAAACTCTAAATCGAGCATTTTGTTGGTATGTGGAACCGTAACTGGAGAAGAGTAAGAAAAGTTTCTTCCATGTTTTACAAAAGTAAAATGCACTTGAAAATTACCTCTGTATTTCTCTAAAATAGGTATCGAAATCTTTTTTTGTTCTCCACTTATTTTCATCCATTCTTGATGCACCGTTTTACCTTTATGTTCAATTTCATAAAACACACTTACATCTTTTGCAGCAGAACCAATTAAAAACTCTGCTTTTTCTCCTGGTTCCCCTTTTGTTTTAACAGGTGCAAACCATCCAATTTCATTAACAGGAATGTATTTTTCAATATCATCAAATACTGTAAAATATTTCACCTCTTTAACTTCTTGACCGAACTTATCTTTGGTTATTGCTTCTAACACATAATAACCTGGGGTAAATTCTTGTAAATGTAAAAGCCGTATGGATTTTTTAGTAGCTGTATTAAAATCGTGATCGTAAACTTTACTACTTTTCTCCCATTTGTATTTATTATTCTCCTCTTCATACACATCTATAGGAAAATCTTTTAAATAGTCTTCTTTGGTTATGAATTTTTTATCTCCTTTGGTCCACAAAGCTGTTCGATAATATTTGTTGGGCATTTTTAGAGCCCAAACCTTCACATTTCCTTGGGCAGGTTCTGGTTCACCATTTAAGTTGGTGGTGTAAAAATCAAAGGTATCTACACTATTTTTATTTACTATTTCGGGAATGCTGATGTTTATGTTTAATGCTTTATATCCAACATAAACGTATGCTGTTGAACTGTGTGTTTCTCCATTAATATCAACTACATCAGCATAAACTGTATAAGAATAGGTTGGTGAGAATTTTTTGTTGATGGAGTGGTCGGGTTTTGCGATAAAATCAATTTTAAAATCTCCATTATCATCCGTAGTAGTTGTACCATTTTTAATTTCCATTTCAGCTGATTGAGGCCAATATCCCCAAAAGTAATAACACCAATAAGGAAAAGATGCATTTCGTACTACTCTATATTTTACTTCACCTTCATCTAATGCTGCACCCGAATATGTTTTTGCATTTCCAACAACATTAACTACTTCTTCTAATTTATAGGATCCTTTTATAGGTAAAAAAGTTACTTCAAACTTTGGACGTTTGTATTCTTCTACAGAAAAATAATTGGAACCATGAGTATCTGAAATATACATTTGCCCATTCAATCCATTATTTGGAGTAACAAAAGATCCGTTAAAGGTTCCATATTCATTAGTTACTAATTTTAAGCTAGCAACCTTTTGATTGTTGGCATCATAAAAAGTAACCGTAGATTGAAAATTTGTTTTGATGCTATTGTTATTTTCATTGTCTGTTTGTAAAACAATTCCTTTAAAATAGACAGTTTGTCCGGGTCTATAAATTGCTCTATCGGTAAAGAAAATTGTTCTAACATAAGTTCTAGTATTATCATAATATTTGTATTGATAATAAGAATCTTCGGTATTTAACATGTCATCATTTAAAGAAAAATCTGCATAAAAATTTCTATACTCCATTCCAGGCATTACTTTGAAAAATCCATTTTCATCGGTAATTTTTGTTCCTAATGAAATCCATTCATATTTTCGGAAGGTATAATTGTATTTTTCGAAATAGAGTTTAGCTTTTACGCCTTTTAAAGGGTTTCCTTTTTCTCTATCCATTACAAAAAATTCTACTTCTTCTTTGTCATTTTTTCGGGTTAAGTAGCTCAAATTAGAAATCCAAAATGGAGTTAGAGCAATTGCTTCTTCGTTGTAAATAGGTTCTTTCGCTGTTGAAGTCAATAAAACATAAAAACCTAATGGCAAGTTATCCATTTTAATTTCTCCCGAATGTTCTTGAAAATCTCCTTCATCTTGTAGGTTAAGATTCCATTCTTTAATTAATTTACTTTCTACTATATTTTTAAACCTAACCTCTCTATCCAAATTTCTGTTCCAATTTTTATAATCCTCGAAATCTACTTTTACGAGTTTAAAATGAACGTCTGTTAAATTTTTAAACGTTAATTTTGCTTTAAATGGAGTTTCAGGAATGTTCACCTTTTCTATGGTTACATTCAGGTTTTTCATTTTAATTTGATTTTCTAAAAGCCTACACCTATCTGCTCCGTAAGTATCTGGAAACTTATGAATGGCATTTAAGCACATGTTTACCGTTTTTTTAAGTTCCCATTTGTTGTCTTCCGATTCTAATGGTTTGTAGGAATTTCCTTTTGCTTGATGAATTAATGCCAATTCGTAAATAATTTCGGTCGAAGTAGGGTATGCTGCAAAATCGGCATATAATCTACTTAATGCTTTATAATAAAGTGTATCTGAATTTTCTACTACTGAATTTTGTTTTACAAATTTTAACCGTTTTAACTCCACATCAATTAATGCTGTTGGGCTAGTGTCATTGAGATGATTTTTAGTTAAATTTTGAAGAGTTTGTAACGCATAATACTTTAAGGACATGCTATCTTTACAAACAATATTGATGTTTGCGAACTCTTTGTAGGAAGCTAAATAGCTGGCACTATCCATCACAAAAGCATAAACAGGTTTTGTAATGCTAGGTTCTTCATTCATAAAATAATCTGATGCTCGATGAGCTAAAAAATCGTATAAAAAAGGTCGGTAATTACGTGCGTTATCTTCAATAATAATTTCACTAAAAAATTCAATTGGTGTTCTTGTTAAGCTGTCAATGTTTTTGATAGAGAGTAAATAATGTTGAATACTTGCGTCTGTAATTTTCTTTAAATCCCAAGTAGTAATGTCTTTGTTATCAAAATTGACTGTTTCTGTTCTGTTATAGAATTTCCACCTATTATTTTGATAATATCGCCAATACGATTCTCCAATAATAGAATGCAATAAAGGTGTTAAAGGATAGGTTGATTTCTCGGCTTCATCATTTAATTCATTTAATGTTTTTACAAAAGAATTTTCTTCAATGTATGATTGCAGTTTAGCTTTTATAATTAATGCTTTTATGATTTGTTGATGATTATTTTCTTCTTTGGCTTTTTTATAAATTGCTTCAACTTCAGTTAATGCTGATTTTGTTAAACCATTTTGCTCCAAAGAATCTACTCTAGTCCATTCTTCTTTGTAAACTTCTCCTTTTGCATAAATTAATAATGGTTTTTTATTGTTCGAATCATTATTAGGCAAATTAGAGGATGAACAATTAGACAAAGCCCAAATTCCAATAAAAATTGATAGATATACTAATTTTGATTTCTTTAAATTGAAGAATTTCATGATGCATTATTTTAGTGAGTAACCAACTTTTAGAACATAGATGTTACATCCTATAAAATTGCATAAAAATTTATTAAAAAAAAACACTCTAAACTAATTTAGAGTGTTTTTAAGTTATTATGAAAAATCTATTATTTTAAAACAAAGTTAATTGGTAAGTTAAAGGATACACTTACTGCTTTCCCTCTTTGTTTACCTGCCTTCCAAGTGGGCATTGCTTTCACAACTCTTATGGCTTCTTTATCTAATAAATCATGAACACCTCTAATAATTTTAATATCTCTTATTTCGCCATTTTTTCCAATGGTGAAATTCACAAAAACCTTACCTGTAATTCCATTGGCTTTTGCTGCAGGTGGATATTTTACATTATCTCTTAAATATTCCATCATTTTGGTGGTTCCTCCTGGAAATTCTGGCATACTTTCTACAATGGTAAAAACTTCCTCTTCAACTACTTCTTCTTCTTGTTTAAACTCTTGAACTTCAGTTTTTGCATCTGCTTCGGTGTCAGCAATTTTAACATCTTCCACTTTTACCTCATCCTCAACAATTTCAATTATTTCTGGTGCAGCAGGTGGTAGTGGTGGTGGCGGTGGTGGTGTGTTTTGTTCTGTAATTGGAATAATATCTTCTTCCTCAACATCAACAACTAATTGACCTAATTCGCTTGCTTGAACATCATAGAATTTCCAATTTATCATTGAATAGATAACAAACAATGATAACACTAATCCTGTAAGAGTAAATGTTCCTCTTAATTTTTCTAAATCTGCTTTAGGGTTCTTTTTTGGTTCCATAACTTTTAATTTTCGTTTATAAAATTAATAATTTTTTTTAAAGTAGCTTATTTTATATTCAATCATCTTTTTATCGGTAACAATTTATTAATTAAAGGGTAAAATAACACCCCAAAAATTGCTCCAAAAGTGTTGGCAATAAAATCATACCAATTACCACTTCTGTTGATAAAGATGTAATTTTGGAGAATTTCCATAAATCCACCGAAAGAAATACCAAATAAAATTATAAAAATAACTACTCGAAAACGATTTTGCTCTTGAACATATTGCTTTTGAAAAGCAATAATTAATAGTATTGAAAGAACTGAATAAATAATAGCATGTACTAATTTATCGAACTGCCAAATAGGAATTTTAGGAACATGATTGCCTGGATAACCACTCAATACTAAAATTACCAATAACCAAATTGTTGTTGGCAAATATTTTGAATGTAAGAAAGATAATTTATTCATTAAAAATAATTCATCGGAGGACTTGAAGTCATCCGATGAATTTGTAAGGGCTATTATCCGATAATTCCTTTATATTGCTCTGCTGAAAGCAAATTATTTAAATCACTAGGATTTGACATTTTCACTTTAATCATCCAGCCTTTTCCGTAAGGATCTGTATTTACGGCTTCCGGAGAAGATTCTATCGCTTTATTAAACTCAATGACTTCACCAGAAACAGGCATAAATAAATCAGAAACAGTTTTAACAGCTTCTACTGTTCCAAAAATTTCTTCTTGAGCTAACGTATCACCAACTGTTTCTATTTCAACATAAACAATATCGCCTAATTCGCTTTGAGCGAAATCAGTTATTCCTACGGTAGCCATATCACCTTCAACTTTAACCCATTCGTGATCTTTTGTGTATTTTAATTCTGCTGGTACTTTCATTTTTTTTTAATTTTTAACGATTATTTAATTTCTAAATTTCTATCAATTTTTACTTCTGCGAATTTCTAATTTCTTATGCTAAATTCCTAATTCTACCCTCTAAATATTTATTGCGACAATGTAAATCTTAAACTAATTCCAGCATTGGTGTTTGATGTTGGAAATGTTGTTGAAATAAAGGGTTTGGTGGAAATATAATCATAAAAAGCTCTGATATTAAGTTTCGCACTAATTCTGTAATCTGCAGTAAATTTAATAGACAAAACGCACTGCCCAGCAGTTAATTGATTCACTTCTTCAACAATCTTTCGAATAATAGTGTTGTTTTTTCGAATAGAAACATCCACTCTTGTGTCGATATCGCTTTTTATCATCTTCTTTTTTGAAAATGGCATTCTAACATTTCTAAATTTATAACCAGTACCAACCGACCATTCGCTTCCTTTTACTTCAGTTATTTGATTGTTGGATAAACTTAATGATGCGTTTCTGTCTTTTTTATATTCAACTCTTAATAACATGTTGTTGTTTAAAGTCATATCCACTCCTAATAATGGTGAAAATTGTTCGGAAATGGATACGGTAGCAATTTGCAACTCCGAAATAAAATTTCCATTGATGTCCCTTGCATTTGCATTTCCATTTAAATCTTCTTGATATAACAAATTGGTAACGAAAGAACTATAATTTAAAGTAGATTTATAAGAATGTGTTAACGAGAATTTTTTAAAGGCTCTATTCACAAAAGGAAGATTAATTAAACCATCATAAGTGGCTCTCCAATTGGGTAAAGGAATGTATTTTAAAAACGAGGCTATGGAAACATCATTTCCATTTTTACCAGTATAACCCGCTATAAATGCAGGTATTAAAACATCTTGAGATGTTCCATTATATCCATCACTGTAATTGCCTATAGAACCAAAAGAATTTCCATTTTCTTTCCCCAATCGTTGAGAAATAGCTGCACGTTCTTTCAATATATTATCAAAAATGGGGGAAGATTTATCTAATTCATCATCTCCAATAAATGCAGTGTTAAAAGCCAAAAACGACATACTAAAATTTCCAGTTTCAATAGGTCTAGTAAAATAATAATTGTCTCGTAATTCACCGTCTAATGTATCTACAAATGTGTTCGGATCAACTACAAAAAATTGTTGTGATAAACTAGTGGCATAAGTTCGATTAGCGGTTAATTGGATGTTTAAAGTTTTGATAGGTCGAACAGTTGCTCTTAAACTATAGTTCTCGGAATACGTAGTATTGTAATTATACAATAAAGACCTACTTTGAATTAACCATTCACTCTCAGCAGCATTCAATGCAAAATCTTCTTCCTGAATTCCAGAGATAAAATTAAATCCGGGTGCATTAAAATTAGGATCTCGACCTAAAACTTCTGTTTCTCTATTGTATCCAGGCAAAAGTGTTCCTCTATTTCTACTGTATGTTCCAGAAATATTTTTAGGGCTCATCATTACCAACCAGAATGGATCCATAGGGTGAAATGGTTCAATTTTTTTCCATAGTTCAACTTTTGTAGTATCCGAATCTTTAAACAACTTGGTGTCAAATTTTATATCTGCTGGTGGCATGCCTGCTTTCCACCCTTTAGCTTTGGCATTTTCTGCTTGTGTTTTATTGGGGTCTGGTTTTTTATTTTTTAAAGCTCGATTTTTTTGCCTATCCAACGACCTTTTTTCCACTTTCTTTAAAAACCCTATTTGATTATGCAACTTGGTCATGTTTAATTGAGGATTTATTGAAACTGTATTGGCATTTTGGATGGTATGCCCCAATGTATCAGCACCAATTGGAGCTCTTTGCCAATCATAATCTCCTGAATAACGAGTTGTTAAGTTCATAAAATCAAAACCTGGAAGTTTATCGATTGGCACTGCATAATTAATATTAAAATTATGATGATAATGGGTGTTGGTTCCAAAATCTTGAATATTTTGCCATATCGTATCTTTCCACGATTGGTATTCATCGGGATAATCGCTATCCACTCTTCCTCGTGTATCAATAATCTGACCTGTTTGTGGATCACGATAAGTTAAAGGTTCTTCAATAGTAGCATTATTAGTTGCATTAAAATCAAATTTTAATGCTTTGGTAATGTCATATTTTAAACCATAAATCCGATTCCAATAAAAATGTTTTTGATAATAAGTAGGCAAAGCAAACTCAAATCCAGTATTGTTTCTCGATTGTCTTTGGGAATACATTCTATCCATGTCTGTTTGAAAAGTTAATTGACTTGGTGCTAAATAAAAGTTAAAATCTTTAATTAATTTGAATGCTTTTTTCTTAGCTATTTTGGTTTGGTCAAATGGTGTATAATTTTTTGGGTTAGCACCAAATGAATATCCAAAACCACCTCGGTAAGTTTTTTTGTCATCAAATTCGGTATTGATATCTCTATATTTCATTTCTGAATACCCATAATTAAAAGAGAAATTGGAGATGTTGTAAAAATGCGACTTTGTTTGACCTTTTGGTGCTAATTTTC
>PFUQ01000026.1:0-994 GCA_002790175.1 Flavobacteriales bacterium CG_4_9_14_3_um_filter_32_8 | reverse complement strand
TGGTAAAAGTGATGCTTCTTCTTCTTGTTAATTCTTGACTTCTTTGCCCAATAGAATCTCTCATTTCTTGTGGTAAAATATTATTTTCTAATAAATCTTTCAATTCTAAATCAGGATCAAGAGGATTATATTTTGGTGTCACTAATCCTTCAGAAACATTGTAATACATCGGAACGCTAATTCCAATTTTTTCTGGTATAAATTTTCCTAACTCGATACTGGTAGATAAATCATAATTTCTTCTAGTCTCTTGCTGTCTTTCATTTAGTTTTTGTTCAACACTTCCAAAGCCAGGCGTGCTGTAACTTCCTGCAATGGTAATATTACCTAAATCGGCTATTTGAGTAGTAATACGTGCAACAGATGCCCAACCACCAGCGTTATCGAATTCTGCCATTCTTAACTCGTTTACCCAGACTTCGGCACACTTAGTTAATGCATCATCAGTAGGTGTTAATGGACTTGCTTTTGGATTTCTTATCCCAATCATAAAAACTCTAACATTGGCTATGTTTGGATTTCCCTTTATTCTCATGATATTTTTTCCGTCATTTTGCTCATAAGGTTTTATCAACATAACACCGCTTGAAGATACTGGCAACAAACTATTTCTCAAAATCTTCATATCCGTTAATTTTGAAAACTGCAAGTCAATATTATTTGCTTCTGGCCAAACCTGATATCTATCGCTTTCATTGCTATTATTATCCGTGTTATATGTTCCTGCCGCAGTAACTGTTAAAGGGACTTCATATTCATAATAATTATCTGTAAAATCAGAGCCCATTCTAATAAATACGGAAAGGTCTTTATCTTTTAATGGTATGGCAGCATCTCTTTCTTCGGCATGGATAAACATTTTCATACGCTTGTATCTTCTAATGTCTATGTCCATAATTTTATAAGCTGCTCTAGCATCTCCATCATTCAGATTGCAAACATTTAGCACTAACGACTGTTCATTTAATTGTTGTACGGTACTTCCAGATGAAGG
>PFUQ01000170.1 GCA_002790175.1 Flavobacteriales bacterium CG_4_9_14_3_um_filter_32_8 | reverse complement strand
TTAATTCTTTTTTTCCAGACTTGGTATTTGTAGATAATGCCCTGCTCGTTAATATAGTAGATATGTTCAATATCGAACACTTTTTTTGGTAATACTGACGAATCTTGGTCATTTAGGGTTATTTTTTTTCCAAAGTATTCTTCTCTCGTTTTATAGATATATGCTTCTGTTTTATCAAATATCTTTATAGTTTTGGCTATCCCTTTTGTAGCAATTAATTCGCTTTTCGTTTTTCCAACATAAGGGCTGCTATATGTTTGAGGTCCTTTTGGAGTACAAAAGATAAGACTAAAAGATATGATTAAAATACCTAAAATTTTCATATTTACCCATTATTTCCCATAAAGATAACATTTTAACTAGTTGAATTTATATAAAAAATTCTATCTGGTAATCGTGAGACGATTTACTATTTTTTGCTCATCAACACTTAATACGAAGAAATAGATTCCATTTGAAAGATTAGTAGTGTTTAACTTTACTGAGTGGGTGTCTTTATATAAATGTGATGCTACAAATTTTCCTAAACTGTTATAAATGGAAAGCAAAATATTTTCTTGACCCAATCCATTAAAATCAATTTCAACGTAATCATTAGCTGGGTTAGGGTAAAGTAATACACTTGCGTTGGAATACATGTCATTTACTGCATTGGTATTATAAACCATAACACTAATATTAGCAGTATCTTTGCAGCCTCCATTGGTAGTTATTAATTCTACATTCCATAATCCTGGCAATGTATAAGTGTAAATAGGGTTTTGAACAATGGCTGTTCCTCCCTCACCAAAATCCCAAGCATAACTGATCACATTGGTACTTAGGTTGGAAAAAAACTGAATGTCTCCTCCATTTGCTTGAAGTAAATATAAAGTATCATTCGGACTTGGTGGACTGATAATGGCAGTAGGAGCAATACTTATTGCAATACTTACAGAATCTGTTTTCTTACATCCATTAACATCTTCACCTATTACCCAATAAGTTGTGGCAGTAGTTGGATTAATTATCGGATTAGCTATGGTTGAATCCGATAAGTTAGTTTGGGTATTCCATGTAAAATTTATAGCACCCGTAGCATTTAGTTGCATACTTGCACCATTACATAAATTGACATCGGAACCAGCAGAAACATTTGGCAAATTATAAACTGTTACAACTTGAAGTGCAGAATTGACACAAGAGTTAGAATCAATAACAGTTACAGAATAATTACCCGAAGTGTAAACTACAATCGATTGAGTGGTTTCCCCATTGGGAGTCCAACTATAATTATCGGCATTACCTGCTGTTAGTGTAACAGAATTACCAAAACAAAAAGTGGTAGCTCCACTAACAGCTATAACTCCAGAAGGAAGTGGATTAACCGTTACAACAATGGTATCAAAATCTTCGCACCCTAGTGCATTTAAAGCTGACACAATATAAGTTGTAGTTACTGTTGGATAGGCTAATGGAGAAGCTATAAAATTATCACTTAATCCTGTGCTTGGTGTCCAATTGTAGCTTATAGCTCCCAGTGCATTTGCATTTAATTGAATGGTATCTCCTATACAAATTTGAACATCACTACCAGCATCATTATTGAGTTGGCACCATTTTATGGTTGAAAAATCTTGAAAAGTTGCAGGGTCATTACTTGTTCCAGTTACATAAATACTTTCCATAGCGTCAATTTCCATTGCAAAAGCTTGGTCGCTGTTGCTTGCAGGTCCGTCAAATCGAGCTTCCCATAAGATGTTGCCATTACTGGTGTCGTATTTTAAAGTTAAATAATCGTTGTTTGTCCCGATTCCAGCACTATAACCAGTAATATATAATGCTCCAGAATTACCTAATCTCATTTGTTGTGCATCATCATATCCACTATTTGGACCATTGTAGGTGTCTTTCCATAATACATTACCAGTTGCATCGTATTTAATGGTTACCATATTTTCGGCAGTTCCTCCAGTTCCCATACTTCTTCCAGTAACATAAACATTTTGATTAAGGTCAACCACAACATCAAAAGCCTTATCTTCATCATTTAGTGGACCATCATTAATTTTAGCCCATTGTTGTGTTCCAGTACTATTTATTTTAATAGTAACATAATCATTTTCTGTAGCCAAACCACCATAAGAAGCTCCAGCTACATAAACATTATTTAAAATATCAATAAATAAAGCTTCAGGCACATCAAAAAAGTTTAATGTTCCATTAAATCTTGATACCCATTGTTGAGTTCCAAAATTATCATATTTAATCGTTGCTATATCTAAATTAGTACCACTACCAGTACTGTGTCCACTTACGTACACATTAAATTGAGCATCTAATTTTAGTTGAGTTGCTGCATCTATACTATTTGCCGGACCATTGTAAGATGTTGCCCATTGTTGAACTCCAGCAGCATCGTATTTTATAGTAACAAAATTACTTCCTTGTGCACCAGCATCACTCGACCCTGTTACATAAGAATTTCCTAAAGTATCTAAACCAATAGCATATGCTTCATCATAAGCGTTTCCTGTTCCATTGTATGTCGTTGCCCATTGTTGAGTTCCTGTTGAATTATATTTTATGGTAATGTAATTATAATTTGTTCCTGTAGAAGTGGTATATCCAGTTACGTAAACAAATCCATTTTGATCAACAGCAATATCCCTTGCCTCATCTAAAGCACTGCCAGATCCATTAAAAACGGCAGACCACAATTCATTTCCTAATGCATCATATTTAATAGTAATGATATCATAACCGTTAGCCACACTAGTATAAGAAGTTCCAGTAACATAAACATTACCATTATTATCTAGAGCTATTTCTTTTCCAGAGTCAGCGTTTTGACCTGTGCTAGTGTATCTTGCTTCCCACAACACATTTATTTGAGCATCTGTAGAGAAATTTATAGCTAATACCAAAATAGAAAAAAGTAAAACTTTTACCCAAATTGTTTTAAAAAAAGAAAGTTGCATAAGTTATGAGTATTTATGATAAATTAAGAAGCAAAGATAAATAAATAATCAATTCAGGCAAGTTCAATAATTAACTAATGTAGATGAATATGTTGTTTTTATCGATAATTAGTAAAAGTCTAGTAATTTTTATAATTTTGCCGCAGAATTTACTTTAACGAATGAAACTAAAAAACTTTTTACTAGTAGTATTTATTACTATTATTCCTATATGGACAATGGCTACTCACGTTGTTGGTGGGTCTTTAACTTATGAGCATTTAGGAGGTTCTACCTATAAAATTACGTTTAAAATGTACAGAGATTGTAGCCCATCTAGTGTTCAATTACCGAACAGTGTTAGAATTGAGGTTCGACAACCAAATGGAGCCAGTTTTATTCCAGACAAAGACATTGTTATTCCTAAAACACAAGTTGCTGTTTTAAATCCTCCAATTGACACTTGTGCTTTTGATCCAGGTATTTGTGTGGAAGAAGCTATTTATTCAACCATTGTTAATAATTTACCTCCTAATCTTGGTGGATATCATTTGTTTTATGCAACTTGTTGCCGAAATGTCAGCGTAATTAATGTAGTTAATCCACTAAGCTCTGGAGAAAGTTTTTACACTTATATTCCTGATAATAGTTTGTTGTTAACAAACTCCAGTCCTGTGTGGAAAAACTTTACTCCTGTTTTTGTTTGTCAAGGCAATCCATTAGTTTTTGATCATGGTGCCACAGATAAAGACGGAGACTCTTTAGCTTATTCGTTTTATAATCCATTTCATAATACTGCCCCAACTTTTCCTGGAAATGTAGCTACTTTTACTCCTGTAACTTATAATGGAGGATACAGTGCTGTTAACCCTTTAGGTGGTGGAGGGTTCGTTGTTAATCCAACTACTGGTGTAATTACAGGAACTCCACCAGCTCTTGGTCAATATGTAGTTGGTGTTAAAGTAGATGAGTTTAGAAATGGGGTTAAAATTAATACGGTTTACAGAGATTTTCAATTCAATGTTATCAATTGTCCTCCTCTACCTTTTCCTGGTATTGCACCAGTTACAGGATGTTCTGGGTTGGCAATAGCTTTTACCAATACAAGTACACCACTTACTGGCAATTCATTTTACTGGGATTTTGGAGATCCTTTTTCTTCTTCTGATAATTCAACACTCGTTAATCCAACCTATTCTTACCCATCAATTGGAACTTATATTGTGATGTTAGTTGCACAAGCAGGAACACCTTGTGCTGACACTATTTATGATACATTAACTGTTTCTGGAATTGTTCCTGATTTTACCTATACAGATTCCATTTGTGTAAACAATCCTGTTAATTTTTTTGATACTTCAGTTCCAACATCGAATGCTACCACAAATAGTTGGGATTGGGATTTTGGAGATACTGGTGCAGCAGTTATTCCTACACCAACCCACACCTATACTTCTTCGGGAACATATTCTATTCAATTAATTGTTGAAACCACTACTGGTTGCATCGATTCTATTTCAAAAAATATTTTTGTTCAACCTCTACCTCAAGCAATTACTACCGATACATTTGCTTGCATGAGTAACCCAATAACCAATCTTAATGGGAGCGTAAGTGGAGCTAGTGGTGGTTTATGGATTGGTTCAGGAAGTTTTAACCCGAGCACTACCAATTTAAATGCCGCTTATACCCCTACCGCTGGAGAATTATCAGCAGGCTTTGCAAATATTATTCTTTTTACTACAGGGAACGGTCTTTGCCCTGCTAACTCTGACACGATGACAATTCTATATTCAATAGGAATTACAGCAGATGCTGGAAATGATATTTCCGTATGCAAGGATACCACTTCAATTCCTCTTGCTGGAAGTATTACAACAGCTGTAGGAGGGCAATGGATGTCTAGTGGAACAGGAACGTTTCAGCCCAATCCATTTGATTTGAATGCTACTTATATTCCTAGTGCAGCAGATACTACAACTGGTTCTATTATTATTTACCTTAATTCCACTGGTAATGGAAACTGTGTGCCTGATGCTGATACATTAACTGTTACATTTACGAGTACCCCAACAGCTTCTATTTTATCAAACGACACCGCCTGTGCAGGAAGTATTTTTGTTCCAATTAATGCCAATTCAACTACAGGTTCTGGATATTGGCAAACTCTTGGTTCTGGTTATTTTTTTCCAAATGATTCTTTGGTTAATACTACTTATTTTGCGGATTCTACAGATAATTATAATGGAAATGTTACGTTAGTTTTTACATCAACTAATAATGGTGGTTGTCAAAGTTATACCGACTCTTTAAACATTGCATTGATTCCTGCACCACTTGCCAATTTTTCTTTCACTTCTGTTTGCCCAAATGATACGGTGTTTTTTAATGATTTAACGACTTCAATAGATCCAATAAATTCATGGGATTGGACCTTTGGTAATAGTTTATCTGATAATAACCCAAGTACATCCACTATTTATGATTCTGCTGGAACTTACAATGTAAGTTTAATTGTAGCTTCCTCTAATGGATGTATTGACACCATTATTCAACCAGTTTTAATCTATTCTTACCCCATTGCAAATTTTAATTTAAATGGAGTTTGTGAAGGAGCAAATAGTGAATTCATTGATGCTTCTACAGTTAGTGGTTCTTCTATAACTTTTTGGAATTGGACTTTTGGAGATGGAGGAACAGATTCTACTCAAAACCCAATTTATACCTATATCAATAGTGGAACATATACAGTAAATTTAATTGTTCAATCGGCTCAAGGATGTTGGGATACTATATCAAACCTACTAACCATACAACCTCCACCAACAGCTGGTTTTTCAAGTAGCCCAGGTTCTGTGAAAGTTAACGAGAACTTCAGTTTTTCCGATTTTTCATTTTCAAACATAGTCAGTTGGCATTGGGATTTTGGAGATTCTTTAGGAACATCAATACTTCAAAACCCATCTTATAATTATGCTGCTGCTGGTAATTACACTGTATGTTTAGTTATTACTGATAACATGAATTGCATGGACTCTATTTGTGAAGAAGTAATTGTTTTTATGCCTCCTCAAGTGCCAAATGCTTTTTCCCCAAATGGAGTTGGAGAAAACAATACCTTTAATGTATTAGGAGGTCCCTACAAAGATTTAGATTTTAAAATATATAACAACTGGGGTGAATTGATTTTTGAATCAACCCAACAAAGCAAAGGATGGGATGGTACTCGAGATGGAGTAATTCAACCAATTGGAGTTTACATTTATACAGTACGAGCAGTTACTTTAGATGATGAACAACATACTATAAAAGGAGATGTAACATTATTGAGATAATAAGGATGATTAAAAAGTATTATTTTTTTATTACAGTTGGCTTGATTTGCATGAGTATTAACACTGCTGCTCAAGATTTGCATTTATCTCAACACGATGCCGCAGCACTTTATCTTAACCCTGCATTAGTAGGACAATTTGATGGAAGTTATCGAATTCATGGGCATTACCGAACACAATGGGGAAGTTTATCCTCAAAAGCTTATCGTACAGCAGCAATTTCTTTTGATATGCCTATTAACAAATTTGCAATAGGCGGTCAAGTGATTAATGGAAGAGCAGGTGCTGGAGATTATAATGCGTTAGGAATAGTATTAAATGCAGGCTACAGTTTTACTGTTGATAAAAACGAAACCCATAAGTTTTCAATTGGACTTCAAGGCGGCGTAATTCAAAAAAGTATAAATTATGAAAACCTATACTTTGAAAATCAATATACCACAACTGGCGGAGGGTCATTTGATCAATCATTACCAAACGGAGAAAATGTTAGCAACTCTAGTTTTTGGATTCCCGATGTAAATGCTGGTTTTGTTTATTATTACGGAAAGGATCAAATAAAAATTAATCCTTTTGTTGGAGCATCAATATTTCATATTACCCAACCTAATGAAACTTTTTATGGTGTTGACAATAAATTACCTTTACGTTACATCGCACATGGAGGAGCAAAGATTAATTTATCGGAAAGATTTCAATTAATGCCTAAGCTTTTATTTATGCAACAAGAAAATGCTCAGGAAATAAATTATGGGTTAATGCTTCATTATCATTTAAAAGGAACAGATGCAATTATTCTTTTTGGACCAACCTATCGGTCTGCCGATGCATTTATTGTTGAAGCAGGATTAAAAATAGGCAGTTATGAAGCAAAAATAGGGTACGATTACAACACGTCAAGTTTAAATGATTTTTCTGATGGTAAAGGAGGATTTGAAATTTCGTTAACCTATATTCCCAAAGTATTTAAACCTAACCCTATCCAAAATTGTCCAAGAATATGAAACTAAAGGGATTATCGGTTATTATATTGCTTTTTATTGGGCATTTACTTTTTTCTCAAAGTAAGAATGAAATTATTGAGATGGGCGACAAAGCCTACAAAAATGAAAATTATGCCTCTGCTGTTTATTATTACAAAAAAGTAATTGATAAAAAAGGACTCGCTAGCGGATTAGTTCATCCTTATGAAGCTCGTTCGTGGATAGCTCCACCCAAAAAGAATAAAGCAGAACAAGACTCCATTAAGCAAGGAAAAGTTGATACCAATTCTTATGCATCAGATGCTGTGGTTCTTCATAAACTAGCAAATGCGTATCGAAAAAATAATGATTATAAAAATGCAGAAAAATGGTACGAAATTGCCGTTAAATATCCTCTTGATGGTGTAGATGAAGAATTGAATAGTTCTAAATTATGGTATGGCGAGGCATTGATGAAAAATGAAAAGTATGAAGCCGCAATACAACAACTAGAGCAATTTAAAGCAGAAACACCTGATATGGTGCTTGCTAAAAGGGCTGATAAAGATATTGTGGGTTGTTCTTATGCCCAAGACCCTAGCTCTACTAACGAAGGAATTAATGTAAATCAAAGTGATTCTAATCTAAATTTTGGAACATCAAGTTTTGGTGCAAATTATTATGGTGATGAAATTACACTTGTATTTGCTGCTTCAGGACCTAACGGAACTATTAAAGATGAAAAAAATGAAAATAGTAATTTTTTAAGTGATTTTTATTCCACGCAAAAAATGATGGATGAAGGGTACAGTGCACCAGATAATTTTAAAACACCTATTAATTCTGAAAATAATGAAGGGGCAGGAGTGTTGTCCATCGATAGAACTACTTTTTACTTTACAAGAAAATCTGCTGTTAACAATAGAGAAGTTGCCATTTGGGTGAGTAAAAACTTTAACAATCAATGGCTTCAACCATTAAAATTAGACGACAAAATAAATGTTGATGGTTATAAATCGATGCATCCAGCTTTGTCGATGGAGGGAGATATTCTATATTTTTCTTCCGATAGATCTGGAGGTCAAGGCGGCATGGATATTTGGTATTGTAATATTGATGAATATGGTGGATTAAGTAATCCTATTAATATGGGTTCTTACATTAATACATCAGGAGATGAAGTAACACCTTTTTATAATTACTTCACCAAAACATTGTATTTTTCATCCGATGCTTTAGGAGGTATTGGAGGCTTAGATATTTATAAAACTACCCACAACGAAGACGAAGATGTTTGGAGTACTCCAAAAAACATTGGTAAACCATTTAATTCTAGTAAAGATGACGCCTATTTTATCATTGGAAAAGATCAAAAAAGGGGCTATTTATCCTCCGATAGAAAACCATGTGATTGTGGCGAGGAATATGAAGGCTCGGTTTATTGCTACAAGATTTATGAATTTGGACAACCAGAAATGAAATTTAGTATTAGTGGAACTGCTTTTAATGCCGAAACCAATGAAATTATTCCTAATGCTTTAATTACCTTTAAAGACATCAGAGGAAAAACGGAATCTTTTTTTCTTACAACAGACGACCAAGGAAATTATGAACGGAAATTGGAAGTCGGTTGGGAGTTATTTATGAAAGCTCAAAAAGCTAAGTATTTTGGTGATGCAGCGAATATATCTACCGAGGGGTTAACGGAATCGCAACATTTTGTTCAAGATTTTTTCCTTACCCCAATTCCTATGGGAGAACTTGAAATTCCTGGAATTGAATACGATTTTGATGCTGCAACATTACGTCCTAAATCAAAAGAAATTTTAGATAAATTAGTTGAATTCTTAGAATTAAACAACAACATTACTATTGAAATACGTTCTCACACCGATTCAAGAGGAGATGATGCTTATAATTTAAAACTATCCGATAAAAGAGCTGGCTCAGTTGTAAAATACTTGGTTGAACATGGAATAAACAAAAATAGATTAGAATCTAAAGGAATGGGTGAAACCGAACCATTAGACGATTGTTCTAAATACCCAGAATGTGGAGAATCAGGCAAAGAGGATTGCGATTGTCACCAAAAAAATAGAAGAACAGCATTTAAAACTACTAGTGAAGATTTTAAAGATGTTTTTAAAGGTAAATAAAAATCCCATCCTAAAAAAATGTAATTTTTTAACCCGAATTACGCATTATTTTAAAAATAAATTTGCTTTACTTCATTTTATTTTTTATATTTACTTGTTATTCACTTTCTAAATCTCTGAATTATGAAACTTCAAACTTCAAACTTCAAACTTCAAACTTCAAACTTCAAACTTCAAACTTCAAACTTCAAACTTCAAACTTCAAACTTCTAATCTTTTTAGCATTTTTTTCTAATCAGTTAATGGCTCAAACACCTAACACCTTGCCACTAACTGGTAATGTAGGAGTTGGAACAACCTCGCCCAATACCAAACTCG
>PFUQ01000095.1 GCA_002790175.1 Flavobacteriales bacterium CG_4_9_14_3_um_filter_32_8 | reverse complement strand
AACATAACACCAACCACGAGTAGTAACAAATACTTTTTACTTTCAGATTCACCTCTGTTTATTATTGGTCCATTGTTTTCTTTATTCATAGTGATAAAGATATATTATTCATAGAGATAAAGATACATTTTTAGTTATTATTTTAAGAAATGAGGATACTTTTTGTTTAAACTAACTAAAATTTCAACACAAAGTTTTCTTTGCTTAAATTAGTTTTAAAAAATACAATTCCAACAAAAAATAAATCTATCGTGGAAGTTACTTTAGGATGTTTTTTAATTTGTTCCCAAGCTGCAGTCATTCCTTCTGACCAATGGATGTCATCAAATACAAAAACAGTTTCGTTGTGTACTTTTTCTACACATAAATTAAAATAATTAAGGGTTGCTTCTTGTTGGTGGTTTCCATCAAAAAATACGAAATCTAAGTTTTTTTGTTGAGCTAAAAAGTGAGGTAAAAAATGGTCGAAGGTGTCGTTGACCAATTCAATGTTTTTAAAACCAATTTTATCAAAATTTACTTGAGCAACTTTTGCCGTATTAGGGCAACCTTCAACTGTTGTAACTTTTATATTTTTGTTAGAAGCTGCTAAGTAAAGCGTGCTTAATCCCAACGAAGTTCCTAATTCTAGTATTGTTTTTGGTTTCAGGCGGTTCACTATTCTAAACAATAACTGTCCATATTTTGGAGATTTAAGCGTGTGTTTAGCTACATCTTTTATTTTTCTGGTAGTTGATGAATTGACTTTAGAACCAGCCCCATGGTCTTCAATGTTAATTTCCAAGTTTGCTAATAGAAGTTTTGCTCTAATCGATTCGATATCGTAGTAAACATAAAAAGGTGTTTTATCTACAATTACATCGTTGTAGAATTCATAAATAAATGGCGAATGAATTCCATGTTCGTTATCCGATTTAATCAGATAGTTAAGATAATTCGATAGTAATTTTAGCTTGTTCACGTAACAAAAGTAGTAAATATAAATTCCCTATAAGTGCATTTTTTCATACACTGTAAACGAATAAGGGTAGGGGTGCTTATCATCTACTGGATAGATAGTTTCTTTTATTTTTTTCCATTCCAATTCATTGATTTCAGGAAAATAAGTGTCACCTTCAAATGTTTGTTTTACATGAGTGATGTACATTTTATCGATGAGATTTTTTTCTAGAGCTTCTTTGTAAATCTGTCCGCCACCAATAATAAAAACCTCGGTTTCATTATTTTTTTTAGCAAAAGCTATTGCCTCTTCTAAAGAATTTAAAACAACACAACCATCCTCATTATACAATAATTGCTTTGATAATACAATATTAGTTCTATGCACCAATGGACGATATTTTTCGCAAATTGATATGTAGTTTTTTCGCCCAGTAATAACATGATGATGAAGTGTTGTTGCCTTAAAATAACTCATGTCGTTGGGTAAACTCCAAATTAAATTATTGTCTTTGCCAATTACATTATTTTCTGCAACAGCTACTATTATTGAAGTAATCATTTTTGCGACAGCCATTTTTGATAAATAGAATTTCTTTTTTCGGAATCGTTTGTTATAAAATATAGGGTGTATCCTTTTTCTTTTAAGGGAAAAGAAATAGTTTGAATCAAATTATCTCTGCTTAATAAAATTGATATTTCATCACCTACATTTTTACTTTCGATAAAATCGTCAACATTACCATTTACTCGAAATCCATTTATTGCTAATATTTCGTCATTTACATTTAATCCACCTTCGTAAGCTGAAGAATTCCGATTTACTCTAGAAATAATATTACCTTTTGTGGAGATGCCAAGTCCAGCATCATTATTAACAATAGTTTGCACTGTTAACCCAGCATACCCAAAAATTGTTGAGTAATCAAAAGTTTGAGTTCCGTTGATGTATTTCTCAAAAAAATCATTCAATTTTAATCCCGATATTTTTTCCAAAGCTCCTTGCATTTCTTTCATGGTAAAACCCCTTTTTTGCTTTTCGTAATATTCATGATAAAGGTATTGCATTACGTTGTCTAAACTTTTTTCTTCTTTTGTGGCATCAATAATCATAAGGTCTAGTATGTTTGCGATTACATTTCCTTTAGAATAATAGGATATAGTTGTGTTGTAGCTGTTTTCGTTAGGACTGTATGCTTTTATCCAAGCATCAAAACTCGATTCGGATGCACATTGAACTTTGTTTCCTGGTTGATTTTCTATGTTATTAATAGAACCTGTAACTTTTTTAATAAACTCATCTTCAGTATAGTAACCAGTTCTAAATAACACCAAATCATCATAATAGCTGGTAAATCCTTCCATAACCCACAACAGACTGGTATAATTTTCTTTAGTATAATCAAAAGGTCCGAGTTCTATTGGTCGTATTCGTTTCACATTCCATAAATGAAAATACTCATGAGCAACTAAACTTAAAAAACCTTTGTACTGACTTTCGCTGTATGTCCAGCGATTAACTTGCAAGGTAGTAGAACTCAAGTGTTCTAAACCACCACTTCCAGTGGTTAAGTTATGAATGATAAACGTATATTCTTGGTTAGGATTAAAACCAAAAACATCGGTACACCCTTGGGTAACCTTTGCCATGTCAACTTTAAGCTTTTCGATGTCATAATTTCCTTTTCCATAAATGGCTACATGATGCAAAACACCAGCAGCCATAAAATCAAAAGTTTCATGATTTCCTATTTCTACAGGGCAATCAACTAAAATATCGTAATCTGAAGCGAGGTAATGAAATCCTTTGTCGGCTGTTTTAGGCAAAGAAGTACTAACTTTTTTCCAATCTTTATAAGGAATAATTGTTAGTTCGTGTGGTGTATTTTTTAAATCGTTAATCAACATAAACATACTTGTTCCATTAAAATAACCATGAGAAGCATCTAAAAAACTGGTGCGAACACTCATTTCAAAGGCATATACTTTGTAACTAATGTTTACATTTTCTGCTTTTTGACTATAAATACGCCATGTGTTTTTATTTAATTTTTCAATCTTTAATAACTTTTTATTAAAAATTGCAGTTAATTTTTCAACATTTTTAGAGTATTCTCGTATGAGGTAGGAACCAGGCGACCAAGTTGGCATTTGTATATCAAAATATTCTTTGTCGTAGCCTTGTACACTCATTTTTATTTCATAATAATGAGTATGAGGTTCGGGCATTGACACTTCGTAGCTAATATTGGTGGCTTGAAGTAGAAAGGTTGAGCTGATGGATAAAAAAAATAATATATGCTTCATCGTTTAAAAGGTTAAATAATGTTAAAAGTAAAATTACCTATAATAATTAGGTGAAAAAAAAGTTAAGCTATTAATTGTTCTTTAAAAATTGTAACAACTAAAAATAATAACAAAATAAAGTTGGTTCATTCAATATTATTTTGTAAATTTAAACTTATTAAGAATAAAAGGTATGAAAAAAAAATCCAAAGGTAAATCAAAAAAAATGTTGGCATACAGTAAAGAGGTTTTGAGGAAAGTGAGTTTTGATGTTTCCTTGTTTAAGAAAGAACTTTCTAAGGCTTTTCAGTATCTTTTGGAAGAAGAAATTGAAGATCTTAGACAATGGGTTATCAACAACTTTGGGCCACAATATTGTTTGCAGCCAGTATTAGCAAGAAATTAAGTATTCATTTTTTAAAATTGATAAAAAGTCAAAGCATTAGTTTTGGCTTTTTAGTTTTATATTCATTTTTGTTTGATGTTTACCAAATAGGAAGCAATGTCACTTTTTTCAAATGGATAGGCATTAAATGTACCCATTGCTTTAGCAACCATTTCATTTTTTTGATTGTAGATTTCTCCTGAAGAATGAATAATTCGTTTTCCTTTATGGTCAACTCTACCATATCCTGTTAAAATATCTCCTAAATAGGCAGGTTTAAAGTAATTGATTTTGTACTCCACAGTACTTACTAGTTTTCCGTCAGGAGCAACAAGTGTTAATGCTGCAACTCCAATAACTCCATCCATCATTGCAGCTATCATTCCGCCATGAATAGTGGTTGGCGTAGCTAAATGTTTTTCTAACACTTTCATTTCATAAGTAATCTCTCCGGGTTTGATGATGGTTAGTTTTAACCCATTTTCAGAACCAAATTTATTTACCTGCTCGTATATTTCTAATAATTTTTTCAATGGTTATGATTTTTTATTTAAAACAAGAACGAAATAAAAAATATTTATAAGTGAGAATTTAATTCTTTTAATAATCCTAATTTCGTCTTTTTAATGGATAAAATTAATAATTTGTAACTAGTAACTCCTACTTAAAAATAATAATCTATGAAAGTTTCAGGAATAAGTAAAATAGCATTTCTATTTAGTTTGGTGATTGTATTATTTTCATGTAATACCGATGAATTAGAAAACAAAATTGCTGATTTAGAACAAGAGAAGTTAGCTTCCAATACTAATTTAGAAGGTAAAGAAGCTGTTATAGTTGATTTTATTGGCTCAATGAATGAAATCCAAGATAATCTTGCTAAAATTAAAGAAAGAGAAAAAATTATTACCACTAGATTCGATAATGGTAATGGAGAAATGGATGAAAATCAGAAAACTCAAATAGTAGAGGATATCGAATTAATTAATAATTTATTGTTAGAGAATAAGAACAAAATGGCTTCTTTAAACTCTAAGTTAAAAAAATCTAATTTAAAAATTACTGAATTAGAAAAAATGATTGAGAGCATGGCTACTCAGATGCAACAAAAAGATGCTGAGATTTCTAGTTTACAAGAAAAATTAGTTCAAGCCAATGAGCAATTAAAAGTTCTTTTTGAAGAATATAACAACAGAATTGAAGAGTTAGGCAATAAAGAAGACAAATTAAACACTGCTTTCTATTGCTTTGGTTCTGCTAAAGAACTAAAAGAGCAAGGTGTTATTACCAAAGAAGGTGGTTTTGTTGGACTTGGAAAATCCATAAAACTTTCTGATAATTTTAATAAAAAATATTTTACTCAAATTGATATTAAGTTAATTAATGAGATAAAATTAATGAGTAAGAAAGCGAAAATAATTACCAATCATCCAGCAAATTCGTATAAAATTGAAGGAAAAGATGGTAGTGCAGAAAAGCTTGTCATTCTTGATAATGAAGCTTTTTGGTCTTCATCAAAATATTTGGTATTGGTGGTGGAGTAATAGTGTTCTCCTTATTAATTTTTAATTACGGTTAATAGATATTTCCTAATCCTATTTCCGTAATTTCTTTGTTAATAGTTCCAAATTTTTTGTTTTTTTCTACTAACTGAACATTTACGTTTTTAGTTATTTTTTTTCCATCAATATTCAGAATAACCTCCATATTCCCTTGGTAATTAAATAACGAATCGGCAGTTATTGGTACAGTGAATTTAATGGCTTCTATGGTAACAAGGATAGGTGTTTTGTTAGTTTGAATAGTTGTTAAAAAACTTTTTAAGGGTATAGCTTCAGTTGTATCTGCAAGAATTGAATCAGTAAACAGTGTAGAGTCATTAATAAACAATTCTAAGGCTAAACTTATGGAGTGTTGTTTTAATTCGGAATCAATTTTTTGGTCAGCAATTATTTTAAGATAATCAATAAAATCTTCCAACTTTTCAATTGCTCTTAGTTGAAATGCCTCCTTTTGTTCAGTTGTTAATAGGGTGTTTTTGACATTCATCTTTTTTTCTAAGCTGATATCTTCGTTAAATTGTGAAGCTGATTCAGCCTCAGTTGCAGTTGTCATATTATTTCTATCTTGACTTTCGCTTGCACAAGAATAGAGTAGGAGTAGTGTGTAAAAGACAATAATATTTGAAATTAATTTTCTCATTCTTGATTTTGTTTAAACTTTAATATCGAAATTTTATCACCATTATAAATGGTTTCAATGATTTCAATATTTTTTAAGCTTTTTAAAGGAACAGTTAACTTATTAATAAAATCTTTTTTGTTGTACAACTCCATGCCAGTTTTACCATCTTCATACACTTGATAAATCATGGCATTATCGGCTAACATTTGATTAAGTTGCTGGCGCCTTTCTTTCCAGTTTTTTACTTTAGACTTTGAAAAAAAATGAATCATCAATGCATAGTCGTTTGTTTTTAGCTGAATTTGCTCTTCATTAATTTTTTTATCATAAACTATTCTAGTAATGGTATCAGTTTTAAAGTAAGCAGATTTTACAATAAATTGAATTTTATCAGACTTAGTCTCCAAGTGAAAACAACCCATAGAATCGCATTTTGATACCATTGGAGATTCTTTATCATTCATCCAAAAAATCCAGATGGGCGAATTGGTAATAGGTGCTTTTAAATCAGAATCGACAAAACAAAACTGGTAACTATTTTTTTTGGAGAAGAATTGGTAAACTATAAATGTAGAGAAGAGTATTGCAATAATGAGAATAATGAAAATTATTGATTTGTATTTTTTATTAGGTTTTATTTTACTGGTTTTAGGCTGAGGAAATTTATTTTGTAAATCATTCCAATTTTGATAACCCGCATATTCACATAAAATATTAAGCATATCAATTCGTGGTAATTTGCCCGAATTGGATTTAATATGCGTGTAAAACCATTTTTCGCTAATTCTTCCATTAATTTTTTCTGCTAAGTCATCTTGGAGATAAATAATTTCTTGCCCTTTCCAATTTTTAATATCCAAACTAACCGCATAAGATTGTTGAAGTGTTTTTGCCACTTCTTTTTTTAAAATTTCTAACTGTATTAATTCTTCTTCTTTCACTTGATAATAATGACTTACAAGCTGTTTTACAAATTGTAAAATAGTTTACAAATGCTTTACAGATGTTATTCTTTTGGATTAAAAAAGTTCACCCTAAGTTTGACCTATGTTTAACCAAAAAATTTAAAATTATGAAAAATTTAATGCAAAAATCAGTAAGAGCAATTCTTTGTTTAGGAATTGTAAGTGTTTCATTAATCGCATGCGACCCAGAAACAGTTGATGATACTGTTATTCAATTAGATCAATTGGATAACCAATTAATTGAATCTGACTCTACAGCAATTGATTCTACTGTTTATGACGATGAACAATCTGATGAAGTTTTAATTGATGAAGAAGCAAAAGAAACAGTTTAAATGAAACTAAAAGCGAGCAGTAATGCTCGCTTTTAGTTTTTTAGTTAATTTTATCAATAACCTAAAATTTAAAATCATGAACACGAAGTCTCACAAACTGAGCGAAGCGAACTCACGAATACTTACAAAAAAAATAAACATAAATGAGTCATACAATAATGTAAAATATAAGATGATGAGTAAAAAATATAGTTTAATTGTCATCATCACTGCATCAATATTTCTTCTTTCTTGTGCAGGTCAAGAAAGTCAATCAAATGATATGTCATCCACATTTGCTGCTGCAACAAAAACCGAAGCTTATGCTGAATCTTCTGAATTTGAACCTATAGATGGTAAAGCAACACCACCAACGGAAAAAGATATTCCTGCTTTAGCCATGCAAAATATTGAACGGAAATTAATTAAAGAAGGTAGTATCACTTTCGAAACGAGTGATTGTAAATCAACCAAAGAGTTGATTCATCAAACTGCAAACAACCTAAACGGTTATTTATCAAAAGATGACGAATATACTTATGAAAGTCGTATTCAACATTCTGTTACCGTTCGAATTCCTTCCCAAAATTTTGATAAACTGTTAACGGACATTTCTAAATCAATAAAAGTGCTAGACGACCAAAATATCACCGTTAAAGACGTAACAGAAGAATTTGTTGATGTGGAGGCGAGATTAAAAGCTAAAAAAATTGTAGAACAACGTTATTTAGATTTGTTGAGCAAGGCGAATTCTGTGGGTGATATTTTGCAAGTTGAAAATGAGTTGGCACGATTAAGAGAACAAATTGAGTCAACCGAAGGAAGGTTGAGGTATTTAAAAGATCAAGTGAGTTTGAGTACGCTAACTATTACTTATTATCAATCAACAGAATCTGGTTTTCGATTTTCAGAGAAAGCAAAAAATGGATTAAGTAACGGTTACAAAGGGTTGTTGTGGTTTTTTATTGGGATAATTAACATTTGGCCTTTTATCTTATTTATTGGATTATCCGTATGGCTTATAGTGAGATTAATTAAAAAATCAAGGAATAAAAAAATAAATTAATGGGATAAAATTCGTTTAATTTTTTCTTCGAGATGTAGGGGAAGGTAAAAGGAGGTGATTTCTAATTTATGTTCTTTGTAATTTACTCGTATAAAACCATCTGAATTTTCTAACTCTCTTTTAACAGGAGTTAAAGCTCTTTCAATACTGTGTTTTATACTGGTTACAAATGATTTTTGAATGGTGTCGGTAATTTTGTAGAACTCTACATCGTTGTATCTTAATTCTAAATTGTCCATCACTAAAGTATTGTAGTTTTTAGAACTATTTACAATCCTTGTACCAAATATTTAATTATTAAGTTTTTATATGTTTTTTCTGCTTGGTAGAATTAAAAAGTCATTCCTGTTTTGTGGGTTCTTGTTTCCAAGTTGTACAGTTTACTTCTAAATTACAAAGGTTATAAGATCCTCTGCTCATTTCGTAAGCTTTTAGTTGAGCTTCTTCTTCCAAATGAGTGTTTTCACTACCACAACCTTCGTTGGTAAAAAGTATTTCACCATTCATTTTGTTAATCAATTCGCACTTTTTACATTGGTTGGTTAGTACCAATCCGTTAAAAATGTTAGCACAAGAAGAAAATAGTACAATTGTTAGTACAATGATAAGATGATTTTTTTTCATGATACTAAAGTACAAATTTATTTATTTGTTATCTTTAAAAAATAATTTATTGTTATGAGAAGAATTAAGTTTTTTGTTGCATTGGTTTTTTCTATTGTCTTTTTTGTTGGGGCAACAAGCATCGCTATTTTGAAAGAAAAAACAAGTTCGTTAGAAATTAAAGGTTATATTTTTCAAAGTGATGTAAAAATAGATAATGCGTTAGTTAAGTTGTATCAAAACAATAAAATTGTACAACTGGTCAACACCAAAAAAGGAAATAAATTTCAATTTATACTTTTTAGTGGAATGATGTACATGGTTGAAGTTGAAAAAGCTGGCTTTATTACTGAAAAGATTCAGATTTCTACCAAAGTAAATACAGAGTTTTATGGTAAATATTTGTATGAATTTAAGGTTGATTTAATGAACGAAAATAAATTTAAAGGAGTTGATATTTCCAACTTAGATTTTCCAACAGCATTAATAAAGTACAATACTGATGAAGGAGAATACATGCATGATGAAGCTTATAGTAAATATGTTAGTGCTGAACTGAAAAAATTAAAAGAAGAGGCAAAAAAAACTACCAATAAGTAATTATTTATTTTTCAATAGATTTTATTATCACATAAGTTCCTGTCCTACTTTGGGTATAAGCAGAATTTTCTTCACAATGGTCCCACATACCTTCTCTAATTTCCATTTTTACTGTTATCCCAGAATTGAGATAAGGTTTCAGTTCTTCATAAGTTACATTCCCTTCACAAATTTTGATAAAATAATCTTGGATGGAACATCTCAAATACAATTCTTTACGAGCTTCAATTTTTCCAGCTTTATTAGTAAATCCTTTTTCTATCAATTCACAACTTGTTGCTCCAGAGTTGTTGATAGACATTGGTTTTGCAGTAAGTATTTTTTTATTAGAAGCACAAGATGATAAAAGAATCAATACTGTAATAAATAGTAAATTAAATTTTTTCATAAATTAAATCCTAACGCCTATTACACAAACATCGTCAATTTGTTCTAAATTTCCTTTCCATTGTTCAAAATGAAGGTGTAATAATTCTTTTTGTTTAGCCATAGTTTCATTACAAATGGATAACAGTAAACTTTTAAAAGCTTTGGAACTAAATTTCTTGCCTTTTTCTCCTCCAAATTGATCGGCATAACCATCAGAAAAGAGGTAAAAGCAATCTCCTTTTTCTAATTGTAAGGCATGATTAGTGAATAAACTTGCATTTTCAAAGCTTCCAATGGGCTGCTTATTTCCTTTAATTTCCTCTACTTCGGTTGCATTTTTCCGAATTACCCACAATGGGTTATTGGCACCAGCATATTGCAGCAAAGCTGCTATTTCTAGTTTCGAATTTCTAGTTTCGTGTTGTTCTTTT
>PFUQ01000134.1 GCA_002790175.1 Flavobacteriales bacterium CG_4_9_14_3_um_filter_32_8 | reverse complement strand
AAAATAATATTATTCCCCAACTTTTTTACCTGACCCGAAAACTCTTGATTAAATGAATGGAGGCAGTTTGTATTAATTGAAGCATATTCACCCATGGAATCATAAAATGCTTCACATTGCAACCCTATTTTTGAGATAATAATTTTAGGAGAAGAATAAAGTGAATGACGGTTTTCAGAGATAACTTTTGAATCTTTTGGTAAAAATGGTCTAAGAATTTTTTTACCACTGTCTGTCATTTCATCCAATCCCCACATATTACAATAAGGATCAATAGTTCCAGTATTAATTAACTTGTAACCTTCATGTTCGTTAATTAAGATAGAATAATCGTCCGCTTCTTTTGCTGTTGATGTAGCATTAATTTTACCAATGTTTTTCAGTGATTCTGCTTGATTAATTATTTTTTCAGTAATTTCAAGCTTATCATTTAACAAAAAACCAAGTATTGAATCATCAAGAATATTCAACTTATCAGATGGAAAACTACTATTAATAACTTGTTTTGTTATGTCATCAAATTTTCCAGTTAAAATCGTATATTTTTCTAATCGTTTAGGTTGAAGAATTGAAATAACAGGATATGTACTTGCATCTGGAAATACAGCCTTATCTGAATAATCGATTAAAGATATCATATCACTATGTGTAATTAACATTTCTCTTAAAGCTTTTCCATAACTTGCAGATAAAAATCTATTAGGTGTGATATATGATAATACTCCTCTCTTTTTTAATATATCAAGACCTTTTTCAAAAAAATAAATATATAAATCAACTGTGCCTTTAGCTGTGATGTAGTTTGATTTTAAAAAATTATATTGAGCTTCAGTCAAATTCTTTTTAAGCTCATTAGCATTTACATAAGGCGGATTACCAATCACCACATCAAAACCACCTTTGTATTCGGTTCGGAAGGCGTGTTCGTAGGAGCAATAGAATAGTTCGTTTTTTTCTATAGGGACAAGGGAGCATGCTCCCTTGTTGTTGCTCGAATAATCGGAAGCTCCCTTGTTGTTGCTCGAATAATCGGAAGCTCCCTTGTTGTTGTTCGAATAATCGGAAGCTCCCTTGTTGTTGCTAATATGTAGCGGAGGTAACTCGTGTTTCTCTCGATTAGTCCGAATATATTCTACAGTATTCCACAGTTGTTTTTCATCGGTTATTTCTTTGCATCCGAATTTTTGTGTCCATAGGCTGTTTTGTTTTTCTCCTCTACTATCTGTGGACAAGGGAGCATGCTCCCTTGTTAAAGTAATTCCCTTGTTTATATTTATGGTTCTAGCTGTTTTAGCTTTTATTTTTTGCATTACTTTCGACACTTCCTCTTCTTCACATACCAACAACAAATGTATATGGTCGCCACAAATATTGTATGCCATTACATGTAGTTCATCTTCTTTTATTATTTCATAAATAGTGTTTGTAATTAGTATTTCATCTTCGGGTTCAAGCCATATTGGTTGTGCTTTTGGGTTTAGTCCATTATCTCGTAACTCACGAACTTTATAATCCACCATCCGTTGCGAAGTACGGCTATCATGTGTTGCAGTTGTGATGTGAAAAGCTTTTTTCTCTTTTTCTACAAAAACAGTTGGAAACTCCTTTTGCCATTTAAACGCTTTATCTCCTGCAACGGCTTTGCTATCAATTAAAGAATTGCCACATTTAATGTTGTTGTTTAAATCGTTTAGTTTTCTGCGTGGCTGTGCGGTACGTAACCACAACGAAAGTTTGGCAATTTCTACACTTTCTTCGTTTAAATCCACCCCAAAAATGTTGTTTTCCAACACCGTATTTTCAATATCGGGGAACACCAAACCACCTCCCAACAAACTGGTTTGTAATTCATCAATGTATTGATGTTCTTTAATTAAAAAGTCTAATGCTTGGTTTAAAAATGCACCCGAGCCACAAGCAGGGTCGCAAATGGTGATTTGCAGCAACCAATTTCGGTAATCGTCTAATTGGTCTTTTAATTCTTTTAATTTGGCGGTGGTTCGTCCTTTACGGCTTTTGGTGTATTCTTCTTCGTTTATTTCAAGTTCGGCTTTCTTTTCGGTACAAAGTTTACCAACAGTGTTTTCTACAATGTATTTGGTAATGTATTTTGGGGTATAAAAAACACCGTCTTTTTTTCGTTTTGTTTTTTGTGCATCAAATTCAACGCCTTCAATTTCGGCATTCACACTTTCAATTTCGTTTAGGGAGTTTTCAAAAATATGTCCTAAAATATTTACATCTACTTGGCTCTGGAAATCGTAAATAGAAAGTATATTGGTGTGTTTGTACAGCAATTCATCACTAATCAATAAACTATCAAGAACTGCATCAGGTTTAAACAAACCACCGTTGTATGCAAAAATTTCGGCAGTTTTGTCGGTGCCTTTTCGTCCTGTATCTAAATAATTAAAATACTTTTTGTAACGGTCGTACAAAGGTACTTCTTCGTCTAACTCTTTTAATTTATTCCATTGTTCTAATATTTTTACGGTAGAATTTGGAGGCAATAAATTTCTGTCTTCAGCAAAAAAGATAAACAAAAAACGGTCGATGAGTTTTTGCGATTTTTTAAACAAATTTTGTTTGATGTTTTTGTTGGCTCTTTCGGTATCTTCCTTGTTAAACTCCACTCTAAACACTTCGTTTTTTATGTTTAGTTTTACTAAATCACGATACAATTCGCGTTTAAATAACGAATAATCGCCATAAAACTTTTTGGTAATTTGTTCTTCAACTTGTATCGATTCTTCCTTAATTTTTAACGGAATGTTTTGAAGCAAATTCTCTTTTTCTAAACATAAATAGAGTAATGCAAATCGTTCTTGGGTAAGTGTAAACAAATCAAACTCTTCAAACTCAACGGCATTATTTACATAAAACCGTAGTTTTTCAAAATTAGAAGTAACCACATAAACACAATCCGTGTGATTGGCTTTATAGTCAAAAGCTTGTTGGCGTATGCTTTCTAAATCTTTGGTTTTGGTACTTTTTAGTTCAATTACACCAAGTGCATTGCCATTTTTTAAAATAGCTCCATCGGCTTTTTTTGCTCCTTTTTCATTTTTTAATTCGGTGGTTAAATCAAAATTGGCATGTGGGTTAAGCGTATAACCTAAAACAGTTACAAAAAGCTCACGTAAAAAACCTTCTTGAAATTGCTCTTCTTTACTTTCTCTAATGTTTTGCTGGATGGTAGTATCTAAAAAGTATTTTGCAAACTTTTTATACGCTTTAGTAATCGCTTCTGCATTTTGTCGTTTAAGGTAGTTATTTAGTACAGAAGTTTGAAATAATGCCATTTTATTTAGGTCAAAAATTGAATCCGAAAGATACAGATAAATTGATAGTTGAAATCATACTTTTATAGAAAACTTTTAGCCAACTTTGAGGAAAATAAAATAAAATGGTTAAAAATAGAATTGCTCTTATTGCACACGATGGAAAAAAGGCTGAAATGGTTGCTTTTCTAAATCAAAACAAAAAATTTCTAACTAATTTTAAATTAGTGGCGACTGGAACAACAGGTAAACATGCAATTGAAGCTGGTTTTGAAGTAAAATGTTACAAAAGTGGTCCTTTAGGTGGTGATGCTCAAATTGGTGGACTTATTTCGGAAGATAAAATTTCTATGGTATTTTTCTTTCGTGATCCACTAGGCAAACACCCTCACGAACCTGATGTACAAATGTTAATGCGATTGTGCGATGTTCATAACGTGCCTTTAGCCACTAATCCTGCTGGAGCAAATTTAATGATTAAAGGATTGCAAGAAAATACAGTTAATAGGTAAATTCATTAACCATTTTAATAGTTAAAACGGAAAGAAAACAGGAATTAAGAAAGTGGCGATAATCCAAAACAATATGTTTAAGGCTGTTCCCACTTTTATAAAATCCATAAACTTATAATTACCGGCACTATATACCATCGCATTGGTTTGATAACCGACAGGTGTCATAAAACTTGCTGAGGCTGCAAAAGTAATTGCCATTAAAAATGGAATTGGACTTAACCCTAAATTGTGAGCTGTTGCTATGGCAATTGGAGCTAATAACGCAGCCGTAGCATTGTTCGACATCATTTCGGTAAGCAATGAAGTAACCAAATACAAACCCGAAACAATGGCTATTGGTCCCCATTGGCCTAAGTTATCTACTATGTTGCTTGCGATAAGAATATCAATACCTGTGTTTTTTATAGCAACACCCAAACTTAATGCCCCTACCAATAAAAAAATAATTTTCCAGTTAATGGCTTCGTAGGTTTCTTTCATCGATAAACATTTGAGTAGCACCAACAATACAACACCAGCTATAGTCCCGACCATTATGTCGAGTAGTTCGAAAGTCGCTAAACCAACAATAGCTAGTAACACAGTAATTACAATAAAAAACTTCTTTCTATCAAAATCTAATAAGGTGTCTTCAGAAATCAATACAAACGGATTGTTTTGTTCGGTTTCTAATTTTTTAATTTCTTTAATGTAGTGATTTTTTACTTCTGCTAAAATCACATCTCCAGCTTTTAGCGTTACTTGATATAAATCTTCATGAACTATTTCATCTCGGTGTTGAATGGCTAAAGGGATGGCTCTAAAACGTCTTCTAAAATCAACTTCTCGCAAGTTTTTGCCATCCAATTCCGAGTTGGAAGTAATTACCATTTCCACCAAAGTGGTGTTTTTTCCTTTAAAATCTTCTCCTCCAATTTTGATGGAAGATGCCACCATAATTTTTGCTCTATCTTTTAGTAGTTTTATTTTCTCAACATCACAACGTACTTTTAAAATATCGTTAGCCAATAAAACAAAATCTCCGGCTGGTAAATTAAAAATTTCACCCCCTCTTCTTACTTCTATTACGTCCATTTCTAACTCTTTTACTAAGGTCGATTCCATAATGGTTTTGCCAACAGCATCCGAATTTTCGAGCAATTCAATTTCCGACAAATAGTTCCGCATTCCGAATTTGGTTTTCAAATCTTCTTCTTTTCTGTTGGGCAGCGATTTTACTCCAATAAAAACCATATAGATAATACCTACTGCTAAAAACACCAATCCCAAGGGAGTCATTTCAAACATGGAAAATGCTCCAACCCCTTCTTTTTCGGCAATTCCGCTTACCAAGATATTGGTTGATGTTCCAATCAAGGTGCACGTTCCTCCAAATATGGTGGCAAACGATAAAGGAATTAACATTTTTGTAGGACTTTGTCCTGATGCATGTGCAATTTGTATCACCACAGGAATAAAAATAGCCACTACTGGGGTATTATTGATAAAAGCGGATATGGTGGCGACTACCATCATCATTAATGCAATTCCTAATGTAAAATTGGTTCGAAACAAGTTGGATAAACGATAGGTTACAAATTGCAATGCCCCGGTTTTAAGTAATGCTGCACTTAACACAAACATAAAAGCAACGGTAACGGTAGCTTTGTTGCTAAATCCTTCTATTCCTTCTTGTGGAGTAACTATTCCAAAAAGAATTAATACAGTCATGACTAATAGGGCAACTAAATCAATAGAGATAATTTCGGTGGCAAACAATACAATTGCTCCTAAAATTACAATGATGGTAATAATGGCATCTACTGACATAGAATAAAAAATTTTACAAATATATAAAGTCTATTGGATTAATAGACTAATAATATAAAAAAATTAATAAACTAAATTTCCTCTATGAATAATTTCAGTTAAAGTAGCTTTTTTGAGTAAATCAACGGTTTGATTTCGAACTTCTAAAAATACCGAACGAATACCACAAGATGCTTCATCAGTACATTCTTCGCATTTTTGATAATATTTGTAAGTAACACAAGGAAGTAACGCAATTGGTCCATCAAACAAACGCATTACATCAGCCATATTAACATCGTTTGGCGATTTTAATAAAAAATAACCACCGCCTTTCCCCTTTTTACTAGCTAAAATCCCCTCTTTTTTTAAATCGAGTAAAATGGCTTCTAAAAATTTTTGTGGAATGTGTTCATGTTCGGAAATTTCGCTAATTAAGACAGGTTGTTGAGCTGGTTTTTGGGCTAAATACACCAAGGCGTTGATAGCATATTTTGTTTTTTTTGAAATCATGAAACAAATGTAAATGTTTGAAATAGAAATTGAGTGACTTCCCTCCTTTTTCTTTCAAATTAATGTTTTAAAAAGAGCTTCATATTGCTCAAAACGATGTGCTCGTATTGGTCTTATTTTAGGCTCAGTATTAAAATACAACAACAAACAAGGTGATATATTTTTGTACTTATCCACGTACTCATATCGTTCCAATTCTCTGTTTTCTATTCGTTGTTTAATTCTATTGTGATAGGGATACATGATTATATTCTTTCCAATAATACCACTTGATCACCTTCATTCACATTTCCTTCTTGAATCACACGACCAGTTACGCCACCTCTCCAGTTGGGAGTTAACGCTTTTTTAAGACCTACAAATTGTTCGTCCATAAATTTACCAGGTTTAAATTCTCCAGTAATTTCGATATAAAAGTTGCCAATTTTTAAACGATTACCAGTAGAGTCTTCTAAATCAACACCTTCGATTATTAAATTTGCTCTACGTTTTGTCCAATGTAAGTTCCTATCAAGTTCTTTGCATACATCATTCCAGCTTTCTAACGTCATAATAGTAACTTGTCGGTCATCTTGAATTGCTCCACGATAATCATCTCCTATTCCATGTTCAAATGAAACTTTTGCGGCTGCAAATACTACCATTTCAGCTCCTTTTTTTTCACGTCCTGCTATTCCAATTACTTTTCCCATGATACAAAACTACTTATTTTTAAATAATTTAATTTACTCCATACCTAAAACAACTATCGAGTTTACTCATTAAAACGAATAGTTTACTAATTGGATGTTGTATTGTCCTTTTTTCAGTATTAGTTTAGTTGAAAATTAACAAAACTGATGAGCTTTTTAAAAAATCATAAAACAATAATTAACAATAACTTACCGTTAATTAATTATTATCCAACAACTTGTTTCACTAAAACTTCAGAACTATGAAAACTTATCTGTTTCTATGTGCTTTTGTTTGCTCAACATTTAGCATTCATGCTCAAAATGCCACTCAATCAATTATTTCGTTCGATTATGTGAATGGGTTAAACAAGACTAATCAACTCGAACTCGATAGTGTTTATCACCACATGAATGATTTAAATTATCATTGTTTTGTATTGGTAAATAACCAAGAATTAGGACGCTATCAACCAACAAAATTGCTTCAATTGACAAAAGCAAGAGCCATTACAATTCAAAATTACTATACCACAGAGAAAGGAGTTGATTTAAAAAACATTTTTATCAAATATGGAGGTAATTTTCCTACACTTTGGTTGTTTAAACCTAAATCGAAATTAATAGCAAGTGGAGAAATTAATCTAGATGAGAATACTCGTCAATGTTATTCCTTTAATCCAAGCACCGACAAAATAATAACATCAGCAAATGGAAATCAATTTTATTTTCCTCCTAATGCTTTCGAAACTATGAAAGGAGTTACTATCGTTAACCAAATTATTGAAATCTGCCTTTATGAGTTTATGGATAAAAAATCGTTGGTATTTTCTGGACTTACTACTGGTGCCAATGGAAAAATGTTAGAAACTGGTGGTTCTTTTTTCATCGAAGCAAAATTAAATGGTGAAAAATTACGATTAAAAAAAGGAGAAAATTATACAGTAAAGATGCCTTTCAAAGCATCCTTTCCTGATATGTTTACTTATTATGGAGGGAAAAAAGATGGCATCATCGATTGGGAAGTTAATTTAAAAGAAAGGGCTATTGCTAATGGGAATATTCCTCAGCAAGAGGTAACAAAAGTTCAGGAAATTGTTGTAAATGAAGAAGATGAATACATGAACGAAAGGGTACAACAGAGTAATAATATGTTGGATTCTCCTTATGAAGAAGAAGCTGTTGATTTTTATGAACTATCAGCTGGTAAATTAGGATGGATAAATTGCGACCGTTTTTATGAAGCTAAACATACCTCTACACTTGCCATTCGGGTAGATTCTGATAAAGCGATGGTGGTACGTTTAGTTTTTAGAGATATTAACTCCGTAATGCCTTGCTATTCTAATTCAAACCATTTAGACCAATACGAAGCAACAGGAATTCCAACTGGCGAAAAAGTATTAGTACTCGCCTACTCCGTTAAAGATGATACTGCCATATTAGGTTATAAAGAAATTACGGTAGGTGAAAATAAAACGGAGTTCATCACGTTAAACAATTTAACCAAAACAAGATTTGAAGGTGCTGTAGCGGAATTGTTGTACTAAAAACTATCTAAAATAGCCTCAAAATCTTCAGTATTTATCCATTCTTGGTTTATGCTCTCCTTACAAATGTTGTCTAATCGAGGTTTGAAATCACTTAACATACTGTGTTCATGAATATACGATGCAGTTTCTTTAAAACTGTTGAGCATACTTTTATAAAAAGCATCTTGATGAATCGTTTTTGTTTTGGAGAATTTTTGAGCGACCTCCATGTTATACAACATTATTTCTGCAATGAGGTAAGAATCTACTCCTAACTGCATAAAATGTTTGATAATTTTTTGGGCAACTGAGCGTCTGGCTTTTGGTTTTCGAGTAGTTAAAGGAAAGTATTCTTTAGAAATTTTTAACTTGGCTTCATCCAGCAATTTTTCTTCGTTGGGTTTAAACACAAAATTATAATAGGTTTTTACGGGTTTAAATCGATTGTAAAGGTCGAGAACTTGCTCTTGCAACTGAGATTTGGTCAGCTCTTTTAAATATATTTTTAACTCTCTTTTACTCATCTTTTCTTTCTCTTAAAGCCTTTCTCGATGCCCTGTCAACCAATGTAAATAGTTTGTCTAGTTCATTTTTTTGATTGGAAACCAGGTGTCCTTGTATTTTTAGGAACTCGCAATTTAGGGAAGTGGTAACTTGATAAAATTCACGGTACAATTCATGATTTTTTAGAAGCTTATTATTTTTTGAGTGATAATTATTTATTTCCAATCGTTTCCTTCTATCTGGTAATCCAATTATATTTTGAGAATCGGTATAAACCACAATTTTACAATCTACGTTTTTCACCTCCTGTAAAGCCCACAATAAGGTTTGAAGTTCTAGTTTTGTGGAAGAAGTTTCTTTAAATCGTTTTACGACAACAGTTATTTCTTCAATTTTATAGTTATTCTCCTCAACGTAAAAATAGGCTCCACAACCAATATTAGTTTTAGTATTCACACTTCCATCTGTAAATAATAATATTTTTTTCATCCTTTCAGCACTTCTTTTTCTTCACAGATTTAATGTATAATTTTTCTACTTTTTCTCTCGCCCAAGCTGTTTTTCTTAAGAATTTAAGGCTAGAATTAATGGATGGGTTACTTTTAAAACAATTGATTTTGATGATTTCTCCCAATTCATCCCAACCATATTTTGATACTAAATGTTCTAATACCTCTGCCAGTTTAATACCATGCAAAGGATTGTTGGGTTGTTCTTGTTTGATTTCTCCAGTTTCCATTTAATGTTCTGATTAAAAACTACCCTCTTTTTTTTCTTTTATTCACATTTTTATC
>PFUQ01000024.1 GCA_002790175.1 Flavobacteriales bacterium CG_4_9_14_3_um_filter_32_8 | reverse complement strand
CTTAAACTTTTTTGGGCATAATTATATGCCAATTGAATGGCTCCAATTTTTTTATAAGTAAGACTCATGTTGTTTAATGCATAAGATTTTCCTTCATTATCATCAATAGCAGTGTATATTTCCAATGCTTTTTGATGCTTTGCTAAAATGTTTTGTAATTGAACATTGTTATCTTCTTCATTGCTTAACATCTTTAGCTCTAATGAAGCTTGTTTACTTAAAGAAGTAGCTAATCCTTTTTTATTTCCTATTTGAGTATATATTTTAACAGAATAATTAAAATAATCAATCGCTTCAATCAATTTATTTTGTTCTTTATACACTGAACCTATATTGCTATACAGTCGAGCTTCTCCATTTTTTGTTCCACTTTTCTTTTCTATCAACAACGCATCTAAATAATATTTTAATGCTTTGTCGTATTCTTTTTGTTTAAAATAAATTCCGCCAATATTATTAAGTGCCAATGCAATTTCACTTTCTTCTTTTAGTTCCTGATTAAGTTTAAGTGATTGGTGGTAATAATCCAGTGCTTTTAATATATCTCCTTCTTGCTTATAAATAAAACCCAAATTATTTAAAGCAACAGGTATCACCATTAAATTATTTATTTCTTTACTAAGTGCTATGGCTTTATTAAAGTTATCAATTGCTTTATTATTATCATCTAAACTAAAATAATAAAAACCTAAATTGTTATAACCCGATGCTAAGTATCTTTTATAAACCTTATTATTGGAACTATTTTGTTTTATCAATTGTGTAGCTTTCTCCACTAACAATTGGTTGTATTTTATCCAAATGTCATTTTCACAGTCAGCAATAAGTAGATTTAATTGAAATAATTGAGAGGTATCTTCTTTTGTTTGGTGATAAATTACCAATAAGGAATCTATTAATTTTCTATCATCAACCGACAGGATTTTGAGTTCCAAACTATCCACTAAATAGTACTTTTTGTCAGCAAATTTTTGACTAAATACAGTTTGGAAACTAACTAAACCAAGTAGCATTAATAGGATAATATGAAAGGTTATCCTTCTCAATTTATTTTTTCCTGAATAATGTAGGTTGGTCTATTTTTAACACTTTCAAAAGTTCGTCCAACATAAAGCCCTACCATTCCTAAAACAGAAATGATGGCACCTGAAAAAAAACTTATCAAAAGTGCTAAACTTGCCCAACCTTGCGATTTTACATCACTAAAAAAATACAACACTACCATAGTTAATGCAGCACAAATGGAAAGAAACGATAATAAAACACCAAATTTTACTGTTAACCGTAAAGGTTTATCAGAGAAAGTTAAAATAGTATCCATAGCCAATCTTAATCTTTTGCTAAACGAGTATGAAGATTTTCCATCAGCTCGTTCGGCATGGTTTATTTCCACTTTGGCGTAATTAAATCCTATCATTTGTTGTAGCATCGGATAATACCTGTTGTGATCTTTTAATCGAGCCATTGCATCTATTGCTTTGCGATGATAAACAACAAAGTTAGCTACGGTTTTATCTTGCTTCGTTTCGGTTAAGTAGCTTAAAGTTTTATAAAATAGTTGTGATAACAATTTTTTAAAAAGGTCATCTTTTCTGTTTTTTCTACTGGCGACTACTATTTCGTAGCCTTCTTTGGCTTTAGTTAATAATTTTTCAATTTCTTCTGGTAAATCTTGTAAATCGCAATCCATGGTAATTACATATTCACCTTTAGCAGCATCTAAACCAGCTTGAATGGCATGTTGTTGACCATAATTTCTACTTAATTTTATTCCTTTTACGATTGGAAATTTTTGACAATTTTCCTGAATTTTTTTCCAAGAATTATCAAAACCACCATCTTCCACTAAAATAATTTCGTAATGATTTGAAAGTTTTGAAACAGCAGCTATTATTCGTTCAACCAGTTGATCAATACTATTTTCAGCTTTGTAAACTGGACTAACAATGGATAATTCTATTATTGAGTTCATGGTTTAAAGTTCGTTTATTCATTAGAAATAGTCATTTGTCCCTTTCCCTTTCACCTTCACCTTCATACATTTTCACAGCTCTTACGTAATATTGTGCTCCAATCGGACACCAAGATAGTAATTTTTCTAACCCTAGAAAAATTTTGAATATTTTATGTCGAGGAAAAAACAAGGTATAGTTTACTAATAAAGATGTTAAACCACTATTAATAATAAGGTTACGGTGATAGGAAGGCTTTAATAAAACAGCATCTTTATCAAATTCACATTCACGAACAACCTTCCTTGTAAATGGATTTAATGGATTGTGTTCGAAATTATAAAACCTTCCACCCATTTTTAATACCCTAACTATATCGGCTAAAACTTGGTTATGAAATTGGTGTGCGATATGATGAAAAACCATAGCGGTAAATACAATATCGAACTCTTGTTTTTTAAATGGCAATTTGATGCCATTAAAAACAGTAAAAGTTGAATTGGTGATGTCTTTATTTTTTGAAATAGTTATACTTTTTTCCGAAACATCTACCCCAACTATACTCGCATTAGGAAAATGTTTTCTTAAAAACACAACACTGTTTCCATCGCCACAACCAAAGTCTAAGATTTTTAATTGTTGATTGAAATCTTCGAATTTTAAGAGTTCAATAATTTTGTATTCACTAAAATAATCGCTGTCAGCACCACTTATTTTAATTGCTTTGTTGTGCGTTTTCCGATAACCTTTAGCAAATCCATCAAAATTATCAAACTGCCTTTCTTTTTCCATAATTTATTTAACATCAATTGTTATTATAAAATAGTCCAAAGGACATTTTATAATTTACAATGATTAACGCCGTTGCAATAAATGTTTAAAACAATTTATTGGACTATTACATTTAGCTAACGGTATAACACACCCCAAGAATTTCTAGGCAACTAGTTGCCTGAAATTCTATCCCCTCTCTAGAGGGGAATATTCACTTTTATCTTTTAACTCTTGCAATAAGCTACTTTGATTTAATATTTCTTGGTAGTTGTTTTCAAAATCATTTTCAGCTAAACATCTTATCAACTCATTTAAAATATTTACAAAATGATTATCTACTTCTACTTTATAATCAAATACTTCTGAATCTTGTTCTAAAGTAATAGTTGGACTAAAATCAACCTTTGGTGTAAATGCTCTGGAAGCTGTGATTTTCCCTTTACTTCCCCAAATTTCATAATTGCATTGGTAAAAATTATCGAAGCCAAAAGCTATTTCTGCAAACATTCCATTAGCAGATTTTAGAAAGGCTCCACCGAAAATGTCAACCTCAAAATTTAGATAATTTAAAGTGGCTGCTTCCACTTTTAACTCATTTCCTAAAAAAAACTGACAAGCTCTTACCGTATAAGCCCCAGCATCCAACAATGCACCACCACCTAACTCTTTCTGATATCTAAAATTAGCTGCCGACAATGGTGGAAAACCAAAAGAGCTCCTGAAACTTCTTATTTCGCCAATTTTCCCATCTTTAATCAACTGCTTTACCAATTGATGTTGTTGGTGGTGTAGAAACATAAAGTTTTCCATCAACAACAATCCCTTCTTCCTTGCCATTTCAACCATTTTTTTGGCAGAAACATAATTGCTGGCTACTGATTTTTCAATTAAGATATGTTTTCCTGCGGCTAATGTTTTTAATACCCATTCTTCATGTAAACCTGTAGGAAGAGGTATATAAATTACATCTATGTCTTTTCTGTTAAGTAGGTTTTGATAACCAACAACTGCCTCGCAGTTAAACTGTTGAGCAAATTTATTCGCTTTTTCGGCTGAACGACTTGAAACAGCAATTAATTCAAATACTGGAATAGACAAAATTGCAGGAATAACAGAGCGTTCAGCAATGCTAGCACAACCTAATACTCCTATTTTAATTTTTTGCATTGTTACACAAATTTTACAGCAGAAAGCAAACTCCTAGCCTGAACATTTAAATAATTATTAAATTTAATAAATGTTTTCAGTTGATTTAAAGTCATCCAAATATACGCATTAGGAACATCTTCTCTAAAATCATCACCCACTTCTATAATCATATTTTTATTTTGTTCTTGATAAAATCGTCCACCTTCTTCCGATTGAAAAGTTGAATATCTTACTTCAGCATTATTTTGTTCGGGATATAAAGCATAATCTATGAAGTTAACTTCATATTCATTAAAACCCTTACGATAATTACCTGTTAAGCATTGTACAGTAGGTGCTAATTCAATAATATCAAAATTTCCACTTTCTAATTTTGCCTGAATTAAAAAATGGTAAACTCCATTTATCTTTTTAATAATAAAAGCAATAATTCCTTCTTGTGCAGATTTTATCATGGGTTGAGTCCAACTATGAACTTCTCTGTTTTCTATTTCGGCTTTTACAGCAATTACAGAAAAATATTTATGAGCTACATGATAAATACTATCTTCATTTTTCCCCCAATCTGTTAAATTATTTAATGGAATTTTCTCTACTTCTAATTCAGCATAAACCTTATGTTTGGTAATCCAAGAAATAATATCTTCAACACTATGCAGCGCATTATTGGGGTCTAGTTCTGAAATTAACAATGCTCTTTCATAACTGTTTTGTTTCACATTTTTTATTACTTCCAACGTGTCGAGATTGCCATACGGAATACCAGAAATAACAGTTCGAGTATCCATGTTGACTACATTATCGAAGGTGAGCAATTGTTTTATTTGACCTAATGTTAACCAACAAAAATCCTCCTTCACTTCAATGTCATTAATAACTTCTATAATAATATTTCTATTTCTTTTCTTTAAAAATCGTGCTCCTTGTTCAGATTGCAATTGATCTAATAAAATGGTAACATCAGCTCTTTTATCAAAAAAATAGTCGAAGTATAAAGGAGTTTTCCCCTTGTGAACTTGCGTGTAATTACTTTTTGTTGCTTGTAAAGTTGGTGAAAGTTGAACAACATTGATGTTTCCTGGTTCTATTTTAGCTTGCATTAAAAAGTACAGAATCCCATCAAATTTTTTGCAAATAATTCCTAAAAAACCAATTTCTAATTGATTGATGATGGGTTGATTCCAATTGGCAACAACACCCCAATTGGTTTTTATTTTTATTCCTTCAATCGTAAAAAATTGACCAGAATCGTGTACTAAATTTCCTGTGATAGGATGAAAAGACCAGTTTTCTAACTCGGCAAAAGGAATTGGGGTAATACTGTGTTTTACTTTATTTTTTTTCTCTTGTAACCAATCCATAAAATCGGCTGTTGAGAGAAAAGGATTTTCTAGTGTTAATACTGATTTTAAAAAATGATATGTTACTGATTTATTCATTAAGAATGTTAAATTAATATCAATTAGCTAATTTTAACTCCCATCACACAAATATCATCTAATTGGCTTAATTCACCTTTCCATTTCACCATTGTTTTATCTAATTCTTTCAATTGGTTTTCTATGCTATTTTTTTGAATGGAAAGCAATAATTTTTTAAAATTCTTATACATGAATTTTTTTCCTTTTGGACCACCAAACTGGTCGGCAAAACCGTCTGAAAAAAGATATATAGTATCTTCTTTATTTAATTTGATAGTGTGTGTTTGATAATTTTTTGTATTATCTCCCCCTCCAATAGGCATTTTATTTGATTTTATCTCATAAAAACAGATACCATATTCTTCCATAGTGGTTTCCAAATCCAATGATTCATTTTGCGACTTTCTTAATAAATATAAGGAATTATTTGCTCCTGCATATTCTAAAATTTTAGTTTCTCTATTTATACAACAGATAGAAATATCCATTCCATCTCTAATCGTTAATCCTTTATTTTCTTGTGTTCCTAATACTTTATTTACTTGAATATTTAATTCGTCCAAAATATCACCTGGTTTAACAACATTAAAATCCTCAACAATTCTGTTTAAGGAATTATATCCTATAATACTCATAAAAGCTCCAGGTACGCCATGTCCAGTGCAATCCACTACCGAAAAATAAATTTTATCACCCATTTCTTTTAACCAATAAAAATCGCCAGAAACGATGTCTTTAGGTTGGTAATAAATAAAGGATTCATAATGCTTGTTTAAAATAGACATTTCAGGTAATATAGCACCTTGTAGTCGTTGTGCATAATTAATACTATCGGTAATGTCCTTATTCTTTTCTGCTATAATTTCATTCTGAGTATTTAATATTTTGTTAATTTTTTTCTTTTGGTTTAGGCTATAAACAACATAAAAAACAATGATTAATGCCAATCCTAATCCTAATAAAAGCATATATTGTTGTGTAGCTTTTTTATCTATCTCTGCTTTGTCTAACGCTTGTTGTGTTTTTAATAAATTATTTTCGGTTTCTTTTTTTTCTGTATCATATTTGGTTTGCATTTCTGCTATTGCTTCTGCATTTTGTTGGCTGTACAAAGTATCTTTCCAATTGGTATAAAGTTGAAGATATTCTAATGCTTTTGCATTATTACCCATTTGTTGATAGCTTTCAGCCAAACCAGAATAGGCCATCATTATACTGTTTATTGAATTCTGTTCTAATGCCAGCTCTAAAGATTTAAAATTAAATTCTAGGGCTTTTTCATTATTCTTCATTTTGATGTAAACATCAGCAATATTCAAATAATCAGTTTTTAAGCCTTCCTTATTTTCTAATTGGATATCTAAAGCGATTGTTAATTCGTGATATTTTAATGCTTCTTCATACCTTTTTAACCGAACAAGACCTACTGCTCTATTTCCATAAAGATTACTCATTAAGTTTAAATCGTTTAGCGATTTAGCAAATCGCATTGCTTTTTCATAATAAACCATTGCTTTATTGTAATTGGAAGCAAAGAAATAATTGGAAGCCATACTGCTATATCCAAATGCAGCAGATTTAATATTTCCACTCAATTCGGATAAGTGAATGGCTTGTTCTAAATAAGAATTTCCTTTCTCATCCTCGCCTCTATAACTAAAGAGTGTACTGAGATTGTATAAAGCATTTAACATACTATTGGTGTCTTGAATTGATTCAGCAGTTTGGAGAGCCATTAATAAATACTCTAACGATTTTTCATACTCATCCAAAAGCAAATAACTAGTACCCACATTGTTAGCACTGGTAGAAATTTTTTTTAAAATCTTTTCATCTTTATTGTCAATGGCTTTCAATTTTTTTAATGCCTCCTGGGCGTATTGAAGTGTTTTTTCATAATTGGAAGTGGTACTATATTGCTCTTGAAATAATTGATTGAGGATATCAATTTGTTTTAATTCATCTTTTTCAGTAGCTAATTCTTGTTGCAAACTGTCAAGTTTGTTTGTTTGTGCTATGGTAGTTAAGCCATTTAAAACTAATACGATGCTTAAAAAAAATGTAATTATTGTTACCTTTCGATTCATAGAAAATAAAAGTATAATTTTATATCCATATATTCTAATTTTTACTACACTTGTATATTGGTATTAACTAAAAAAAATATATAAAATGGCAGAATTGAAAAGAAAAGTAGTTATGACATCAAACGATCCAAAAGGAAAAATTAGTCCTGAAGTGGATACTATTTTGATGCAAATGATAAAATCATCTTTTGATAATTTGGTTTTAGGGAAATTAAGAATTAAAGTAGTCATGGAAAAAAATGTGATGACAGTAAATCGTCTTGACATGGAAGGTTTTAATGATGAATATCGGGCTTATGGCACAAAAATCCAAGAATCGATTCATGTTGCATTAAAAGGTGTTTCTGATGCAGTAATAAAAGTAGTGTTTGTAACTGAAGAAAATTTTTAGTTTTTTTGGTACCTAACCCAATCAAAAAAACTTATCAAATTGATAAGTTTTTTTGGTTTTTATGGCTTTCTACTTTTTAAATTCTTTGTGCACTCTTTCTAATATCTTAAAAGCTGCTTCATTAGTCGCAGCTTCGGCATAAGTTCTAAGTACTGGTTCTGTTCCTGAAGCTCTTATCATCACCCATTCATCATTATCAAAGAAGTATTTGAATCCATCTATATTTTCTACTCTTCTTACTTCTAAATCACCAAATTTTTTATAAAAATTTGCTTTGCAATTGGCAACAATCTTTAATTTTTGTTCTTCTTTTAGGTGCAAATCAATCCGTTCAAATTTAAATTCACCAACCATATCATAAACTCCCTGTATTAATTCTTCTAAGGTTTTGCCTGATTTTACCATGTATTCCCATATAATTAATCCCATCCAAATTCCATCTCGCTCAGGGATATGTCCTTTTACAGCAATACCACCAGATTCTTCTCCTCCTAATAATACATCTTCTGTTAAAATAATTCCTGCAATATTTTTGAATCCAATTGGTACAACTTGATAGGCTAATCCAAAAATATCGCACATTTTTTTAACTTTAGGCGTTACCGAAAAGGCATTGACCACTTTGCCTTTCATTCCTTTTACTTCTACCAAATATTTTATTAGCAGCAAAATAATGTGATGTGAATCTACAAAATTTCCTTTGCTATCGTACAAACCTATTCTGTCCGCATCTCCATCAACGGCTAATCCACAATCAATTTCTCCATCTGATAATCTTATCATTTCAGAAAACTCTTGTAAATTTCGATGTATTGGTTCGGGAGAAATTCCATTAAAACTTGGGTTGTGGTCGCAATGCAAAAAATCAATATCTGGTAATAATCTTCTCATCACATCCTGACCAGAACCATACATGGCATCAAAAGCAAAATTCATAGAAGTATTTCTGATGGCTTCCATGTCAAAATTTGCTTCTACATGCTTTAGATACATGGTTTCTAAGTCGATATATTCGATTAATCCTTTAGCAACAAAAGTTTCAACTTCTAACTTATCTATATTTACACCATTGGTTGTTGGAATTAAATCTTCTACTTCTTGAATTTCTTTTGGTAATAATGGTCCACCAAAACTTCCTTTTAATTTGTACCCATTATAACTCGGTGGATTATGGGATGCTGTAATCACAATTCCTAAATCAGCTTTTTGTTTTAACGTTCCTAAAGATATCATTGGTGTTGAAACAGCTCCCTTGGCTAAATAAACTTTAATTCCGGAATTTGCAAATACTAAGGCTACAGTTTCCGCAAACAATTCACCAGCAAATCGGCAATCGTGACCAACAACAACGGAAGGATTTTTAAAATTTTGTTTTAACCATATTGCCGCTCCAGTGGTCACTCTTGCAACATTATCAACTGTAAATTCTTTGGCAATAATTGCTCTCCAACCGTCTGTTCCAAATTTAATTTTTGTCATGTTTATATCTTTATTTTAGGATTTCAAAAATAGGGTTTATCTCGTTAATTATTTAGTTATTTTTGAAAAAACATAACATATTATTATCTCTCTCCTACTTTTCGTTTGACTCATTTTCTCTATTTTTGAGGTTTATTTAACAGCATAAAAAATGAAATTATTATTATCCAGTAACTCTTCTCTTCAAGGCGAACCCTACTTACACTTTTGTAAAGAAAAAATAACTACTTTTTTAGCCAAAAATGGAGCCAAACAAATTGTATTTATACCTTTTGCAGCCGTTACTTTTTCATACAATGAGTATGAAAGTAAAGTTATCAAAGGGTTGGATAATAAAAATATACAAATTACCAGCATTCACCATTTTGAAGACCAACAGAAAGCCATCATTGAAGCTGAAGCAATTATGGTTGGAGGTGGCAACTCTTTTCAACTATTAAACGAAATCTACCAAAACGATTTGCTAGAAATTATTAAAAAAAGAGTAAAAGACGGCATCCCTTATGTTGGATGGAGTGCAGGCTCTAATTTGGCGTGTCCTACTATTAAAACTACCAA
>PFUQ01000003.1 GCA_002790175.1 Flavobacteriales bacterium CG_4_9_14_3_um_filter_32_8 | reverse complement strand
AAAGGTGTTGTTCAAGGACAAGGAAGATGGAAAAAATTTAAAACAAATGGGTATGATTTTGCTTCTTCTTCAGCTAATATTTCTTATTCACCTGCAAAATTTATCAATTTTCAATTAGGTTCTGGTAAAAATTTTGTTGGTGATGGGTATCGTTCATTATTGTTGTCCGACTTTTCATTTAATTACCCTTATCTCAAAATAACCACGACTTTTGGCAAAAAAAATAAATTTCAATATACTAAACTAAACGCTTCATTGTCTTCTATAACTAGGAGAGAAGAAGGTTCAACAGCCGAACAGTTATTTGTTCGAAAATCAATGTCAGTTCATTATTTAAGTTGGTTGGCAGCCAAATGGCTCAACATTGGCTTATTTGAATCTACGTTGTGGAAAACCGAAGATTCAACAGGAACTTTACCTTATCAATTTCAACAACTCAACCCAATAATTGGAGTAAATACCATAACCACAATTACAGATGATGCCAATCATTCTAACATTGGTTTAAACATGAAGATTAAATTACCATTCAAATTGGTTTTGTACAATCAATTGGTATATGATGGAAATCAATATGAAAAAACAAGTGGCTACCAAGTGGGGATGAAATATTTCGAAATAAAAAATCTAACATTACAAGCAGAATACAACAGAATGATTAATCAGTACAACACTACTTTTGAACCCCAATTAGAACAATTTACCAATTATAACGAATCATTAACACATCCATTTGGAGATAATTTTACTGAAATAGTGGGAATTATTAACTATAAATATAAACGACTTTTTTTTGAATTTAAAGGAATACTTGCAGAAAGAATGAACTTAACAACACCTATAAAAACTACTGTTTTTCAATCGCATATTGGGTATTTAATCAATCCCAAAAACAATATGAGTTTAACATTAGGAATAAAAGAGCGTTTTGATAAGCAAAATGGAAATATTTATAACGGAGTGGATTATTTTTATGTTGGTTTTAGCACCAATTTACGAAATTTATATGATGATTTTTAACTAAATAAACATGCAAGAATTAATATTACCCATCTTAACCTCTTTTATCATCGTGTTAATTTCAACACCATCGTTTATAAAAATTGCGATACACAAACGTTTGTTTGATGAACCATCTGAGGACAGAAAAATACATACCCGAAGAGTCCCTTTGATGGGAGGAATGATGATTTTCGGAGGTACTTTATTCTCTTTTTTATTATGGCTACCTGTTAATGAAATGGGAGTTATAAAATTTTTAATTCCTTCGCTCTTAATTATGTTTTTTGTGGGTATGAAAGATGATATTATTGGTACTGCTCCCACAAAAAAATTAGTAGCTCACCTTGTTGTTGCTTTTATAATGGTGCTAATGGCAGATGTGAGATTAACGAGTTTACATGGTTTATTTGGAGTTCGAGAAATTCCAGATTGGGCAGGAATTATGTTGTCTATTTTTACCTACATTGTAGTCATCAACGCATTTAATTTAATAGATGGCGTAGATGGATTAGCTGCTGGTGTAGGATTAATAGCAACAGTTATTTTTGGTTTTTGGTTTTATTATGCAGGCGATTGGACTTACTCAGTTCTTTCATTCTCGTTAGCTGGTGCACTTTTAGGGTTTTTAATTTACAACTTCAATCCTGCAAAAATATTTATGGGCGATACAGGTTCATTAATTATTGGGTTTTTAATTGCTGTAATGGCAATTGAGTTGGTAGAATACCATGCTCAAGGTTTGCCTCTCATTATCAATAATATTTCAAAACCAATTTTATCCATGTCTATTTTAGTTTACCCTTTAATCGACACCATTAGAGTCTTTACCTTAAGAGCCATAAAAGGCGTTTCTCCATTTACTGCAGATAGAAACCATATTCACCATAAATTAATTGATTTAGGATTGTCTCAAAAGCAAACTGTTTTTATTATCTATTTTTTTAATCTACTAATAATTGGTGCAGCAGTTTTTTCACAACAATTTGATCCTAGTTATTCATTTATCGTTATCATCTCTAGCGTTATCATTATTGTTCAAATTCCATTTTTGATTAAAAAAAGAAAAATTAAAAGAGAAAATGCACAGTAAAAAAATAAGCATATTAATTCTATCTTTTATCCTTTGTTGGAGTGCTGATGCCCAAAATTTTAATCTCACCAATGAACGAACATTTTCTACATTATATAATCAACACATAGATACTATCGAAAATTTTCATACCAGCATCAGACCTTTTTCTAAAAATGAAGTAGGTAATTACGATTCTTTAATGAACAAATTGAATATTAAATCAACTTCAAAACTATTGTCAAACCTCTCCAATTATGATTCTTTACCAGCTTTAAAAAATAATTCTTTACTGATGGAATTATTGCCTATTTATAACACAGGTTTCGCTATCGAAAAAGTAAATTCTTTTACTAATAATTTGCACGAACTTTCATTTGGACTTAATTTGAATGTTATTGTTGGGAAGAAATGGTCGAGTCAATTCCTATTTTTATTTGATAATTCCGAACACCCTTCGCACATCAATAACATCATTCAACGTAAAAATATTAGTCCAGGTTATGGGTATTCTAAAAATGGAAACTCAACTTATGGACAAGCTAATATCACTTTTACAGCCGACAAAAATTTTACTTTTCAGTTAGGATATGGAAAAAATTTTATAGGTGATGGTTACCGTTCTTTATTTCTTTCCGATAATGCCAATAGTTACCCTTATTTTAAAGTAACTGCTAACATTTGGAAAATCAAATACATGGCGTTATATACCAATTACCAAGACATAAGAGGCTCTGATGGAAATTATAAAAATTATTTTCAAAAATTAGCTACCATCCATTATTTAAGTTTAAACATAACCAAATGGTGGAATGTTGGTTTTTTTGAAAGTATCATCTGGCAAGCTCAAGAAGATCAATTTTATAGAGGATATGATATCAACTACATGAATCCAGTTATTTTTTTACGACCTGTTGAATATTCGCAAGGCTCTTCTGATAATGCCTTACTTGGAGGAAATATGAAGTTTAAAATAAAGAAAAAAAACATTTTATACAGTCAACTTCTTTTAGACGAGTTTTTATTAAAAGAGTTAAAAGCCAGAAGTGGTTGGTGGGGAAACAAATACGGCATACAAGTTGGATTTAAATCGTATGATTTTTTATGGATAAAAAACCTTAATTTTCAATTAGAATATAATATCGTTCGTCCATTTACTTATAGTTATTATTATCAACCTACAAGCATCAGTACCCTACAAAATTATGCTCATTTTAACGCACCATTGGCTCACCCTTTGGGAGCTAATTTTAAAGAAATTACAGCAGGATTAACCTATCATAAAAAAAGATGGATAGTTGAAGGATTAACCACCATGGCAAAAATTGGGCTAGATACCAATAGTTCAATAAGTATTGGTCAGGATATTTATAAACCCTACAATGATAGAGAAAAGGAATATGGTTATTATACTACAAACGGATTAACAACCGACATCATTAATACTACATTAAAAATATCGTATGTGATAAATCCAAAAGCTCAATTTATTTTTCAGGCGGGAGTAACAAACCGAAGGTATAAAAACACCATCGAAAATTCATCAAGTAACCTATTTTTTATTGGATTAAAAACAGCAATTATTAACCGTTATTCGGATATTTGATTTATCGAAAAAGAAAGTAATACGTCAACGCTAATAAAAGTAATACATAAATAACAACCCTTTTGTTCAGTTGGCTTCCAGTTCTATTTCTACTGTAACTATTTCCCCAATTTTCTTTTAGTGTAGATTTAAAATTTTCTGACCTAGTTTGGTCGGCACTAGTACCGTCCATTTCTCTACTAATTCTATCATAACGCTCTTTCATTTTTTCTTTTTGAGCATTGTAATAACGAGGCTCGAAATTAAATTGATTAGGCTCTTTCGTTTTAAAAAATGAAGGAAGTTTAGGAGGTTTCATAACTCGATTATTTGATAACAAATTTACAATAAAAACATAAGAATTAGTCATACTTCTATAATTGAAATACTTTAATCTTAATTTTGACTGTTCACAGTTAACACTACATGGTTATCTGATAACTGTGAACCAAAAACTCAATAGCTTATGAACATAGGAATAGTTTGTTACCCAACTTTTGGCGGTAGCGGTGTTGTTGCAACAGAATTAGGCAAAGCATTAGCATTTAAAGGACATCAAATACATTTTATTTCGTACCAACAACCTGTAAAATTAGATCTGTATAACAATAATCTCTTTTACCATGAAGTAAAGGTTTCCGATTATCCACTGTTCGATTATCAACCTTATGAATTGGTGTTGACCAGTAAATTGGTGGATGTAGTTAAGTTCGAAAAGTTAGATTTACTTCATGTACATTATGCTATACCTCATGCTTCTGCGGCATACATGGCACAACATATTTTAGAAAAAGAGGGAATTAGAATACCTTTTATTACCACGTTACATGGAACCGATATTACCTTGGTGGGTAAAGATGCATCTTTTGAGCCAGTTATTACTTTTGCAATTAACGAAAGTAATGCTGTTACTGCTGTTTCGGAAAGTTTAAAACAAGATACCTACCAGCATTTTAAAGTTACCAGGGATATTCAAGTTATTCCCAATTTTGTTTGTTTAGAACATTATCAGATGTTGGGGAATGTGGATGATTTACGAAAATCATTCTCACCAAATGGAGAACATGTAATGGTGCATACGTCTAACTTTCGGGAAGTGAAAAGGGTGCAAGATGTGATAAAGATTTTTGACATCGTCCGAAAACAAATTCCTACTACCTTAATTTTGGTGGGAGACGGACCAGAACGTCACAAAATGGAAGAATTATGTAGAAAATTACATGCGTGTGATTCTATTAAATTTTTAGGAAAAGTAAGAGATACCGAGCGTATTTTAGCTGCTTCCGATTTGTTTGTTTTACCCTCCGAATCAGAAAGTTTTGGGTTGGCAGCTTTAGAAGCAATGGCTGCAAAAGTTCCTGTAATTTCTACCAATACTGGTGGTTTGCCCGAAGTAAATATACATGGCGTTTCGGGTTATTTAAGCAATGTGGGCGATGTAGATGACATGGCTAAAAATGCCCTTTCTATTTTAAAAAATGAAGCCTCTTTAGCAAAATTTAAAAAAGGAGCTTACCAACAAGCTCAGCAATTTGATATTCATAAAATTTTACCCATGTACGAAGCGTTGTACAAAAGTTTAGTGAAGTAAATTGTTATATTTGTGATATGAACCCAATTATTGATAAACATAAAAAACAAATTATACAATTGTGTGATTCACATCATGTAGAAACACTTTATGTTTTTGGTTCTGTTTCCACCAACACTATGTCAGAAACGAGTGATGTGGATTTACTGGTTAAGTTTAAAAAATTTAACCTCGCTAAATATTTTCAAAACTATATGGATTTTAAACAAAGTCTTCAAAAAATATTTAATCGTAATGTAGATTTAGTAGAGGAACAAACACTCTCCAATCCTTTCCTCATAAAATCCATTAACAAAAATAAAGCGTTGATTTATGGATGAAAGAATTCAAAAATGGCTTTATGATGTTAAAATTGCAATTGCAGAAATTGAATCTTTTTTTGAAGGTAAACCAATGATTTTTGAAGAATACAAGAAAAATAAAATACTAAAAAGAGCTGTTGAAAGAGATTTGGAAATAATTGGAGAAGTCATCAATAGAATTATCAAAAAAGATGATTCGTATGCTGAAAAAATTAAAGATGCCGTTAACATTATTGGATTAAGAAATCAAGTAATTCATGCTTACGATAATATTTCGGATGAAAATATTTGGGCAATTTTAATCAATCATTTACCCATGCTCAAAAATGACATCAACAATCTTTTAAAAGATTGAAATTCATAAAATTTTACCGATGTACGAAGATTTGTATACAAGTTTGATGAAGTAAAAACATTTATCACATACGTTTATTTAAACGTATAATTACACGATTAACTGCTCAATAAACTCATAATCAACATCTTTTTATTGTTCATTTTTATTTTGTAGCTTTGAAAACGTATAGGACGGATATGATGCATATGCATCATATCCAATTGTTGTGTGTAATGCATAAAAAAGCCGAAGCACAAGCAAATAAGTACCTGAAAAAGGTACACATTTGCTTTTTGCCACGCTCGAAAAAAAAACGGTAAGACAAATGAATTTTAGAGAACGAAAAGAAAGATTGGAATATTTACTTGAAATGATTGAAAAAGGGCGTTGTATTTCGACTGTACAAATTGCTGAGAAATTCAATTGCAGCAGCAAGACCGTTGAAAGAATGATTATTAAACTTCGTGAGAATGGACATAACATTAAATATTGCAGAAAATCAGCAAGATATAAGTTAATCGATAAAAAAATATCATCTATCGCTTGAAAATGTCGGTTTGCTATATTTACTTTCGCTTCGTTAAGATTTTTGCGAAATAATTAACAAAACCATGAGAAGTAACCCACAACTCTAAATCAGGGAAATTATTAATTCATTTAAAAATTAGAAAAATGAACTCAAAAAAAGATGCTCTAAAAGAGCAAGAAGCAGAAATGCTAAAACAATTTAATGTAGAAGAATTAGAAGAAAGATTAGAAATGAGTAAGTGGGGAGGTGATGGCACAAATAATGGATGTGGTATTGGTGGAGGTGGACAGCCTAATGGTAATGGTTGTTACTAGATAACTATTTTTGACATCTATTATGCTTAATCAACTAATACGATTGTATAGAATTATCAGCTTAATGTTTTTGCTGAGCTTTTGTCTTGTTTCAAAAGCTCAGCATTCATTAAGGTTAAATGGTAAAATAGTTACCGAAAAAAAACAAGCTCTTTCTTTTTGTAATATAATTATAAAAGGGCAGCCGACAAAAGGAGTTGTTTCTGATTATGATGGTAATTTTAGTATTGATATAAATTTAGGAGACACACTTTTAGTAAGTTACATTGGATATGAAACGAAGTACTTTGTGGTTAAAGATTCTATATTTACAACTATAGCCTTAAAGCAAACAACCTTTAACTTATCTGAATTCATTGTTAAACCTAACAAAATGCTAACTGCTAAAAAAATTATAAAAAAAACTTTAGAAAATTGGAATCAGAATCATTTCGTGCATGAACAAGATAAAACATATAGAATTGGAATTATTGCAGATTTCTTAGTTGATAAAAATCAAGAAAAAATATATGGTTATGATGGTAGTATTACCTTAGTAGGCTATAAAGATAATAGAATATATGCGAACTTAAAAGATACATCGTTTAGATATCAAACTGATTATATTTTACCAAGGATTTATTCTTTATCAGGTGGTTCGCCCTATAAGTTATTAATTCCTCAAATATTCTTTCAACTTTTTGTTAATAATAAATATTCTTTTGAGTTCGGTAGCATTGATTATTATAGTAATCAGCCTGTTTATCATATTAAGTTCACAAATAAAAAAGGAGGAGGGTTATGTGAAGGAGGAGGGTATTATTTAATATCTAAGAATGATTTTAGTTTACTTTATATAGAAACAATAACAAAAGATTGTGTAGGATTCACAAACGAATATGAAAATATGGTATGGAAGTATGCAATCGTTAGAACTTTTTTTGATAAAAAAATTGGGGATAAACGTCATGTTACCAAAGTTGAAAGTGAAATACGATATAGTTATAGCCTAAATAATAGCATTGATGAATTTTTTTATAAAAATAAATTAGTAATTACCGAAATAATCCAAAAACAAGACATTATCTTTGATAAACAAAGATTAGGTTATGCAGAAGATGTGTTTTATAGAGCAAAGTAACGAATGACAAAACATTTCCTAGTAAGCAAACTTCTTTTATCGATACTTTCTATTTTAATTGGTATTTTCTATATCCTTTCAGGAATAGGAAAACTCATTAATACCGTAGCTTTTTTCAACACCTTAGAAAGTTATGGATTAGGTAATTTTTCATATTTAGCCCCTTTTATTTGTGTAGGAGAAATTCTATTCGGGTTGTTATTTTTATTTCAAATTCGCATCAAAAAAGCAGCCTTTTTCAGTATAATTACCTTATCAATTTTTACAATAGCTTTTACTTATGCTCATTTTTTTAAAGGTATTAACGACTGTGGTTGTTTTGGAGAAATTGGCTTTTTACAAAGTTCATATCTTATATCATTAATCCGAAATTTTGTTTTTATACTACTTTCACTTACTGTCTATATTTATGCTGATAAAGATACGACACCAACTCCAAGATGGAAAACTATTTCTATTTTTTGTATTACCATATTATCATCTATTATTGCTGGATTTACGCTAAATGAACCATTTATTACTAATGAACCGTTTTTAAATAAACCCATTCAAGAAACTCCTTTATCAAATTACATTTCAACGGCTAAAGATTCTACTTATTTAATTTTTGTGTTTAGTTATAATTGTTCACACTGCTGGAACGCTACCGAAAATATTAAAAGTTACAGTGAAAACAAACTTGTTGATAGAATTGTTGGTATTGCTATTAAAAATAATCAAAAAAAGAATTTTTATCATGATAATCTAAAGCCAAATTTCGAGATATTATCCACAAGTAGTGATTCTATGGGGTTAATTATAAAATCTGTTCCAACTGCATTTTTTGTAAAAAACAACATCGTTACTCAAGTTATGACCGAATCTATTATGTCCCCTTTCACATTTAAAGAAATGTACCCTAACTTTTAGAGTATTTAATGAAACAATTAAGCGAATATTTAGAGACTATCCAACTAAACTCTCAACTCAAATTATTTATACAAAATAGAACTGAAGTAGAAGTTGCCTCAGATGAAATATATCTAAATTATCCTCAATTATTTACCGATTCTTTTACAGGAGTAAATCAAAAAAAAGTAGATTTCCTCAATATTTCAGGTTATTTGTATTACAAAGCTGTATTGTTGTTGGATAAATTAATTGATAGTAAATCAGCCGAAAACAAAACAGAAACACTTTTTTTAATTTCTAAATTACAAGAAGAATCTATTAAACATTTAACGGCAGTTTTTGGATTAAATTCTAATTTTTGGGAATTATGGAACATCAGACAAAAAGAGTACTTTCGGGCAATACAACTTGAAAACCAGCTAACTGTAAATCCTAATTATAAAAAATATCAACAAGTAGCCGACTTAAAAGCTGCATTTGGTAAAGTAGCTATTGATTGTTTGTACGTTTTATCAAAAGATAAAAACGAAAAAAAATATACTGATTTATTACAATCTCACCACCATTTTTCTGTGGCACTCCAATTAATAGATGATTTACAAGATTTAGAAGAAGATATACTCAATAAGCAATTTAATTGGGCTTATTATCAAACTGTTTGTCTTCTGAAAAGAGAAAATTATGATTTAGATAATTTAAGTATTTCTGACATAAAAAAACTGATTTACTTAAAAGACATTGCTATCTCTATAAGAAAAGAAGCCTTAAAACAATTACAAAAAAGCAAACAAATTGCCCTAAAACACAACCCTAAAAAATGGATTTCTGTTATAGAAAAACAAGAAAAAGAAATTATACAAGCCATAGATAAAATAAATAGCTACAAGCAAAAAATAGAGACAGAGATTTTGCTATCAAAAGAATTATTACCAAGTAATGAAATAGCTATTTTAAACCGTATTGATTTT
>PFUQ01000226.1 GCA_002790175.1 Flavobacteriales bacterium CG_4_9_14_3_um_filter_32_8 | reverse complement strand
GTATTGATTTATGAGTTTATTAACATTAAATTTGTTTTTCAAAAAAATATAAAAATGACGTTAATTAAATCTATTTCAGGAATAAGAGGAACAATTGGTGGACAACCCAATGATGGTTTGACACCTATAGATATTGTTCGCTTTACTTCGGCTTATGGAACCTGGTTAAAAGGGATTTCGAAAAATAAATTAAAAGTAGTTATTGGAAGAGATGCAAGAATATCTGGCGAAATGGTTTCGAACATTGTTGTGGGCACGTTGCAGGGTTTAGGAATTAACGTGATTGATTTAGGTTTTAGCACAACTCCTACTGTAGAAATAGCTGTTACGATGGAAAAGGCAAATGGTGGAATTATTTTAACAGCCAGTCATAATCCAAAACAATGGAATGCGTTAAAATTATTAAACGAAAAAGGCGAATTTATTTCTGCAAAAGATGGTGCAGATTTGTTGTTGATTGCAGAAAATAATGCTTTTAATTATGCCGATGTAGATGAGTTGGGAACTTATACCAAAGATGATTCTTATTTACAAAAACACATCGATTCTATTTTAAATTTAAAATTGGTTGATGTAGCAGCAATAAGAAGCAAAAATTATAAAGTAGCTATTGATGGAGTTAACTCAACTGGTGGAATATTTATTCCTGCTTTATTAAAATCTTTAGGAGTAGCTAATGTGGTGGAGTTGTATTGCGAACCTAATGGAATTTTTCCTCACAATCCCGAACCGCTACCAGAAAATTTGACCGAAATAGCAAAACAAGTTGTGCTTCAAAAAGCCGATATCGGTTTTGTAGTTGACCCCGATGTTGACCGTTTATGCATGGTTTGCGAAAATGGAGAAATGTTTGGTGAAGAATATACGTTGGTTGCCGTTTCGGATTACGTCCTTCAACATACTTCAGGAAATACAGTTTCTAATTTATCATCAACCAGAGCATTAAGAGATGTTACTGAAAAAAATGGTGGCAACTATTTTGCTGCTGCAGTTGGCGAAGTAAATGTGGTAGGAATGATGAAACAACAAAATGCCATTATTGGTGGAGAAGGAAATGGTGGAGTTATTTATCCAGAGTCGCATTACGGAAGGGATGCCTTGGTAGGAATTGCTTTATTTTTAACCCATTTATCAAAATCTGGATTTAAAACTTGTTCGGAATTAAGAGCAAGTTATCCTGATTATTATATTTCAAAAAACAAAATTGAACTAACACCTCAAATTAATGTTGATGCTATCTTACTAGCTATTGCAGCAAAATATAAAAACCAAGAGGTGAATACAATTGATGGTGTAAAAATAAATTTTGAATCGGAGTGGGTTCATTTACGAAAATCAAATACAGAGCCTATCATTCGAATTTATTCTGAAAGTAAATCAAAAGAAAAAGCGGAAGCATTAGCGAATAAAATAATTGAGAATATTAAGGATTTGATAACTGAAAATTGATAATGGAAAACTACTTATTACACACCTATTACTCCTTTTTACTTTCAACTTTAGGAACTTTAAACTTTAAACTAATATGAAAGTTTACCTCGATAATGCAGCAACTACACCAATGGACTACGAAGTCATTGAAGCAATGATTCCAATTCTAAGAAATAATTTTGGGAATCCTTCTTCTGTCCATGCATTTGGAAGAAGTAGCCGAGCAATTATCGAAAAGGCAAGAAAACAAGTTGCTCGATTGATACATGCAAAACCTAGTGAACTATTTTTTACGGCTGGAGGTACCGAAGCAGATAACATGGTACTTAGAGGTGCAATTGATGATTTGAAAATAACACATATCATTACTTCAAGAATAGAACACCACGCAGTTTTGGATACTGCCAAATTGATGCACCAAAAAGATGGTGTAAAATTAAGTTACGTAAATGTTGACAACAAAGGTTTTGTGGATATCAGTCATTTGAAACAACTTTTAGAAGAAAACAAGAATCTAAAAACATTGGTTTCCTTAATGCACGCTAACAATGAAATTGGAAGCCTTTTGCCTTTAAAAAAAGTAGGAGATTTGTGTAATGAATATGATGCTTATTTTCATTCCGACACCGTGCAAACTATGGGTCATTACCCAATCGATGTAAAAGAATTGGGAGTCCATTTTATTACTTGTTCGGCTCATAAATTTCATGGTCCAAAAGGTATTGGTTTTTTATACGTGAATGAAAATATCCAGCTAAAACCATTAATTACTGGTGGAGCTCAGGAACGAAACATGCGTGCGGGTACCGAAAATATTCATGGTATTGTTGGCTTGGCAAAGGCTATGGAAGTAGCTCATCGGGATATGGCGGAACACGAAAAACAAATTAAAGGATTAAAATACTATATGGTAGAACAGTTGCAACAAGTTTTACCCGAAGTCGAATTTAATGGTGATCCTTTAGGAAATAGTTTATATACTGTGTTAAACGTACTTTTTCCACACTCTGAAATGGATGAAATGTTTATTTATAATTTGGATATTGAAGGAATTGCAGCTTCTGGAGGAAGTGCTTGTTCTTCAGGGAGTGTTGTTGGCTCTCATGTGTTAAAACAGTTAGGAATTGATATGGAACGACCTTCTACTCGGTTTTCGTTTAGTAAGTACACGACTAAAGAAGAAATTGATTATGCAGTAAGTGTAATTAAAGAACTTTTTAGATTTAATAAGAAGGAGAAAGTAAAAAGGAGTATAGGTAAGTAATAAGTAAAAAGGAGTAAGGAGAAAGTAATAAATATTAAGTGATAAGTAGAAAATAAAATAATTAAGAACTAAAATAATATAAAAAAATGGCAATTCAAAAGTTTGAAGATATCGTTGCTTGGCAAAAATCTCAAGATATTGCAGTTGATATTTATAAATGTTTTCAAAATAATAAAGATTTTGGATTTAGGGATCAATTATTTAGAGCTTCTGTTTCAATTTCTAATAACATTGCAGAAGGCTTTGATCGAAACTCGAATGCAGACTTCTCCAGATTTCTTTATTATTCCATTGCTTCATGCAGTGAGGTAAAATCTATGTTGTATTTAGCCGAACGTTTAAATTATATTAATAATGAACAAAGGATATTGTTTTTAGATAATGCTAATGAGATTTCTAAAATAATAAGAGGACTAATTAAATCAATAAATTAATCTTTCCTTTTTACTTACCCCTTACTACTTAACACAAATTCAAATGCAAATAACTTTTTTAGGAACAGGAACATCTCAGGGAGTACCCGTAATTACTTGCCATTGTGAGGTTTGTTTATCTGCCAATAAAAAAGATAACAGACTAAGAACTTCTATTTTAATAGAAGATAAAGGAAAAGTAATTGTTATTGATACTGGTCCAGATTTTCGACAACAAATGTTAAGAGCAAATGTACAACAATTGGATGCTATCGTTTATACACACGAACACAAAGACCATATTGCAGGTTTAGATGATGTGCGTGCTTTTAATTACCAACAAAAAAAGGAAATGGACATTTATGCTACGCCCGATGTACAAGCAGCTATCATCAGAGAATTTCATTATGCTTTTTCTACTTTTAAATATCCAGGAGTACCAGAATTGGCTTTGCATACTATTGGAAATGAGATTTTTAAAATAGGAGAAATAAGTTTTCTTCCTATCAATGTGAAGCATTATATGATGCCTGTTAAAGCTTTTCGTATCCATAATTTTACTTACATTACTGATGCCAATAAGATTGAAGACGAAGAATTAGAAAAGATAAAAGGTTCAGAAATTATAGTTATCAATGCATTACGAAAAACCAATCACATTTCTCATTTTAATTTGACGGAAGCCATTGCATTATTGGAGAAATTAAAACCTAAAAAAGCCTACATCACTCACATGAGTCATTTAATGGGCAAACATAACGATGTACAAAAAGAATTGCCAAATTTTATCAACTTGGCTTATGATGGATTGGTAATTAACTGTAGAACATAAAAACTAACCTTATTCAGTAATTAATGCTTTTAGTTTTTCTATGATAAGGAGGTTTAAATCTTGTTGTTTTTCCATTAATTTTATTAAACTTTGCAGTTGTTTTTTAATATCAGTTGATTTGGTTTCGTAAACTGCAAAATCTTCATTAAGTATCATTAATTTTTCATCTTCTAAATGATTAAAAAAATCTAGTTCTAAAATTTGTGATACATTTTGTAGCAACTCAACATTCGTTTTGGTAATTCCTCTTTCAAATCTACTATAGGTGGGTGTAGAAATATGCAAACGCTTAGCCATTTCTCCTTGGCTAAGCTCTTTAATTAACCTAGTGGTTTTAATTTTTTTGAGTAGAATGCTGCTATCCATTATTTTTTTAAAAATACGTACGTTTAACTACTTAAATCTACTATGTATTTATACGTAAAAAATACAATATAGTGAAATTTTATTGCAATAAGTGAAACAAATATCAATAAAATCCATATAATTACTAAAATTTATCAGCTAAGATATTAAAAAAAAGTATGACTCCGTTTATAATTTGGTTAAAAAAGGATGAAATTGATGAGTTGATTTCAGCTATCATACGTTCCGACTCGACAGAAAAAACAAAAGAGAAGGAATTGAAAATAATAGAACTTGAAGAATTATATGATAAATTATATGCCCAAAATAAAAGATTAATCAAATTATTTAGAAAAATTGAACCTTTAAATCCTATACAAAAAAAGGCTACACAAGTTTATGGAGTAAAAGAAAAGTGCAATCATTACCAAGAACAATTTCAAAAAATGAAAGCACATTGTAGCGTTTACAATAATAAATGTATAAACAATTCGATAGAACATCACAACTTAGGTTGTGACGAATGTCCTATCTCCACATCACCTTAAATTACTTGATGTAATTGGCATTTTTTATCAAATCTATTTGTTAGTTTTTTTATTTCTAAACACAAAGTTGCCATCAAACTCATCGAGTATTATTTCTGAGTCGGGTTTTACTTTACCAGCTAAAATTTCTTTCGACAATTCGTTTAATACATTTTTTTGTAACACTCTTTTTACCGGTCTTGCTCCAAATTGTGGGTCGTAGCCCAATGCTGCAATTTTCGCAACCGCTTCTTGTGTAAAACTAAGTTGAATATCGTTTTTTGTTAGCATTTTCGCTAATCCTTTTAGTTGTATGCTTACAATTTGATGAATGTCGGTTTTTGTTAAAGGGCTAAACATGATAATTTCATCTATCCTATTTAATAATTCTGGTCGTATGGTTTTCTTTAACAAACCAAAAACTTCAACTTTAGTTCTTTCAATCACATTATCTCTGTCAATCTCACCTAAATCTTCAAAATTTTCTTGAATCAATTGAGAACCAATGTTAGAAGTCATAATGATGATGGTGTTTTTAAAATTAACCATTCTCCCTTTATTGTCGGTTAACCGTCCATCATCTAACACTTGCAACAACACATTAAATACATCTGGGTGTGCTTTTTCAATTTCGTCTAACAAAACCACAGCATAAGGTTTTCGTCTTACCGCTTCTGTTAATTGACCACCTTCTTCGTAACCCACATATCCCGGAGGAGCACCTAATAATCTGGAAACAGTATGTTTTTCTTGGTATTCACTCATATCAATTCGTATCATGGCATTTTCATCGTTAAACAAAATTTCGCTCAACGCTTTTGCCAATTCTGTTTTACCAACACCAGTTGTTCCTAAAAAGATAAAAGAGCCAATTGGTCTTTTTTCGTCTTGTAAGCCTGCACGACTTCTTCGTACTGCATCGGCAACAGCACTAATTGCTTCCTCTTGACCAACCACTCTTTTGTGTAATTCATCTTCTAACTTTAACAATTTTTCTCGTTCACTTTCAATCATTTTAGATACAGGAATTCCTGTCCATTTTGAAACTACTTCTGCAATCTCTTCTGTTGTAACCTCTTCTTTAATCATTTTGGAAGTGGATTGAAGAGCAATTAATTCCTTTTTAAAATTTTCGAGTTTTGTTTCCGCTTCTTTTACTCTTCCGTAACGTATTTCGGCAACTTTTCCAAAATCTCCAGTACGTTCAGCTTGTTCAGCTTCATATTTTAGATTTTCAATTTCTTCTTTTGATTTTTGAATGCCTTCCACCACATTTTTTTCGGCTTGCCATTTAGCGGTTAAGCTATTTTTTTCTTCCGTTAAGTTGGCAAGTTCTTCTTTTATTTTGGCAATTTTTTTGGTATCATTTTCACGTTTTATGGCTTCCCGCTCAATTTCCAATTGCATAATTTTTCGTTCAATTTCATCAAGTGCTTCTGGTTTTGAGTTAATTTCCATACGTAACTTTGATGCTGCTTCATCAATTAAATCAATGGCTTTGTCGGGTAAAAAACGATCGGTAATGTATCGTTGAGATAATTCTACAGCCGAAATAATTGCTCCATCCGTAATTTGTACTTTATGGTGGTTTTCATATTTTTCTTTGATACCTCTTAAAATAGAAATAGCATCTTCTGTTGAAGGTTCATCAACCATCACTTTTTGGAACCGTCTTTCAAGTGCTTTGTCTTTTTCAAAATACTTTTGATATTCGTTTAAGGTAGTTGCTCCAATGGCTTTCAATTCTCCACGAGCCAATGCTGGTTTTAAAATGTTGGCGGCATCCATTGCACCATCTCCACCTCCAGCACCAACTAACGTATGTATTTCATCAATAAACAAAACAATATCTCCTTCAGCACTAATTACCTCTTTTACCACAGCTTTTAAACGTTCTTCAAATTCTCCTTTGTATTTTGCACCAGCAATCAACGAACCCATATCTAGCGAAAAAATTTGTTTATTTTTTAGATTTTCAGGAACATCGCCAGTTATTATTCGGTGTGCTAACCCTTCGGCAATAGCAGTTTTACCAACACCTGGTTCACCAATTAAAATCGGATTGTTTTTTGTTCTTCGAGATAAAATCTGCAACACTCTTCTTATTTCTTCATCACGACCAATAACGGGGTCTAGTTTATTTTCTTTCGCTAATTCGTTTAAATTTTTGGCATATTTTTTTAATGCATTATATTGTTCTTCCTGACTTTGAGAGGTTGCACTTCCTCCTTTACGCAATTCTTGGATGGCAGCTTTCATTTCTTTCTCCTTTACTCCATTGTCTTTCATCAATTGAGATATGGTATCTCCAGTTGACAATATCCCCAACAGCAGTAGCTCAATAGAAACATATTCGTCCTTAAATTCTTTTAATAATGAAGTTGCTTTTACAATTGCTTTATTGGCGTTTTGAGATAAATATTGTTCGCCTCCACTAACTTTCGGGTATGACTCAATAATTTTAGTTAATGCTTGTGAAAAAATGGTAATGTTTACGCCTAATTTTTGTAGGATAAAAGGAGTTACATTTTCATCAACTTCTAAAATACCCTTTAAAAGATGCCCAGTTTCTATACTTTGATTTTGAGTAACTGTTGCAATTTGTTGTGCTTTTTGCACAGCTTCTTGCGATTTAATGGTAAAATTGTTTAAGTTCATTTTGTTATTTTTTAATCGTTTTACTAGCATCAAATAGTAATCCATTTGGATTTTAGGTGAGATTATGGTAATAATGGCAGTAGGATGGAATAATCTTGTGATAATATGACAGAGAAATGAGTTGGAAAGTGGAAATGTGGACTAATTTCTAATGACTAAGTCTCAATTTCTAAAAGATTATTTTAATCCATTTAAATTTAATAATTTAGCCATTCATTAAAAATTAAATACGATGGTAGATTATCAACAAATGGAAATGCCAGTATTTCCAAAAAATATTTTAAAAATAGTTATAGGAGCATTAGTAGTTATTGCTGCTATCGTATTTATTGTTAAAAGTTCTATTACTATTGATGGTGGGGAAGGAGGAGTTTTATTTGAAACATTCAGCGATGGTATCAATACAGAACGAACTTATAATGAAGGATTTCATTTTATTGCCCCCTGGAATAAAATGATTATTTATGAAGTAAGACAACAACAAGTAGTAGAGAAAATGGCGGTGTTGTCTTCTAATGGACTAGAAATTTCTTTAGATATTTCGGCTTGGTTTCAACCACTTTACAGTAAATTAGCTTCTTTACATCAAGAAAAAGGATTAGGATATATTGATCAAGTTGTTAAACCAGCACTTCGTTCGGCAACAAGAAGTGTTATTGGAAGATATACTCCAGAAGAAATATACTCTACAAAAAGAGATGCCATTCAGTTAGAAATTCAAGAAGAAACAAAAGTAATTTTAGACAAACAATTTGTGCAATTGAATGAAATTTTAGTAAGAGACATTACGTTGCCTCCTACCATAAAAACTGCAATTGAAAGTAAGTTAAAGCAAGAGCAAGAATCATTAGAATATGAATTTAAATTACAAAAAGCACACAAAGAAGCTGAAAAAGTAAGAATTGAAGCCGAAGGTAAAGCTGCAGCAAATAGAATTTTAAGTGCTTCGTTAACTCCAAATATTTTACAAGAAAAAGGAATTGAAGCTACTTTGAAGCTTTCTGAATCTCCCAACTCTAAAGTTATTGTTATTGGTGGTAAAGATGGAATGCCTTTAATTTTAGGGAATAATTAAAAGTTATTCCTGCTAACTGAGTAAAATAATATGATGTGGCTAAAGCCCTTTAGTAGTTTGCTTTTAATAGCCCCGACCTTAAGGTCGGGGGAATAAATCGTAACCAATTCATCTTATTGGCTTTAGCCACATTACTCGGCTAGTAGCGAAAAAGTTATATCTAAAATACCTCTCAATTATTGAAAGTTTTTTTTAGTTGATAATTTTTTTAGTAAATAGTTCGGCAACCATACACCTAACACTGCCACCACCTATGGTTTCGATGGTGTTTACATCAATAGGAATAAGTGTGCAGTAGTTTTCTAATTTTCTAATTTGGGCTTGAGTTAAACTGTTGTATGCGTTTTGTGAAAGCACTACTATTTTTCCTTTTGGAGATTGTAATGTTAGCATATTTCCAGCAAAATGATTCACTTGTGCTAAGCTGATATCAATAATTTCATGATTGGAATCTTGTAGCTCATTTATCACCCTAGTTTTTTCTTCAATATTGGTAATGCTATTTAAACATATTACAGCAAAACCATCTCCAATATTCATCATCACATTGGTATGGTAAATTAAAGCACCATTTTTATCGTAAGATTTGAAAGAAATAGGTTGGTAATTTAATTGTTGAGCAAGTTCAGTAAATAATTCTTTGTTGGTGCGAGGAGATAAACTGGCATAAGCTTTTTTGTTTTCATGGTCAAAGACAATGCTCCCAGTACCTTCTAAAAATTTATTTTCTTTCTCGAAAACGGATAAATCAATAACTTCTTTAATAAGATAGTTTTCTTTAATAAAGTGGATAATTGCAATTCGTTTCTCTATTCTTCGATTGATGTTGCACATCGGGTAAATAATTATCGTACCATCGGAAACCGAAATCCAGTTATTTGGAAAAATAGCATCTGGTTTTTTAGGAGTTGCAGTATCTTTAAAGACATGAACTTTTATGCCATTTTCAATTAGTGTTGAGGTAAGGTTTTTAAATTCTACAAGGGCTTTGTTATTAATTTCTTCTTCCAACAAATTTTCTATTTTTTGCTGAAATGTATTGGATGCAGCAGTTTCATTATTAAAAGAAAAGGAGTAGGGTTGGACT
>PFUQ01000050.1:11518-17622 GCA_002790175.1 Flavobacteriales bacterium CG_4_9_14_3_um_filter_32_8 | reverse complement strand
TTAGTTCCTGTTAATTGAATTTTTTCACGTAAAACGTGTGCTAATGTTTCGTGTGGTTCAACAATTACGTTGTGTTCTTTTCCGTTTACAATTAGTTTTATTATCTCCATTTCACCTTGTTTATTTATCTTTAACCGTCTTTGCAAACTCCAAAATTTTTCGGACGAAGCAATCTTTTAATTGATAAGATTGCTTCATTTCGTTACACTACATTCGCAATGACGTTTCCACTTATTGTTCTTTTTACCAGAAAAAATATGAATAAACTACAAACAATTGCTATCTGAGCAAAAAGAAATAATCATTTAATGTAGTTATAACTGTGTCATCTAAACTGTTTAACTTTTGTTGTAAAATTTTATGAATCCAAAATTAATGATTGATAAAAGTGTAAAGATTGTTATTTGTGAATAAAAATAATATGATGTTTATCACATTTAAGGGAGGCAAATTAGAGGATTTAATAATTTTTTATCCTTTTCATTAGCACAAGTAAAAGAGGTATTGTTATCATCATAATGCCAATAAAAATTCCAAAACCAGCCACTAAAAAGACATACATGTATGGGAGTAGTTTTGTTTGCATTTCGCCAAATGGGGTAGGATTTTCTGTGAAATACATCCAAATGCTTTTTTCTACTCCACCTAATAATAAGCAAATCCAAAAGATACCGAGAGAAATATTAAAAATCCAGAATCCTAATTTAATAATTTTTAAATACCTGTTGATGTGTCCTTTGTCTTCTAAATTAACAATATAAAAGGCAGATGCCAACAAGATGGTAGTATTAATTCCAATAGTAGTTCCCATAGAATGTGCAACCGTAATATGAGTTCCATGGGTAAATAAATTAATGGTTGGAATGGAGATTAATAATGCTAAAAATAGGTTGACAAATACCCAGAAATCAGTCGCCATTAGAAAATTATAGGAAACATGGTGTTGTTCTATTTTATGCTTTGTTAATGATTTTCTCCAACTCATGATGATGCTGATTAAAATAATCCACTCCGTCATACTTACGGCATAAGCCAAATGACGAACCCAAGGTTGAGTGGGGATAATGTAAGTATGGTGTGCCCAGCCCAACATTAAATTTACTAATCCTAAAAAATAAAAGAAAAAGACTTTTTTACCTTTTGAAACATCTTCATTATTTTTTATTCTTGACATGAGGAAAATTGCGGTACCATAAACCAACATGTTCCATGCCCCAACAAAAGATCCATAAGATTTCCATTGAACAGTAATATCTCTCACAAAATTTTCACGAAAATAGGGGATTAACCAAAAGTGGGCTTCAGAAAAATGGTAAATCATAAACACGATTCCTGTTCCCCACATCCAAAGATAAACCGGCCAACCTTGTACTTGTTGGATGGTTGTTTTAAAGTAATTTATTCCAAACAATATCCAACCAAAAAGTATAGGTAAAGAAATTATTGGGGCATAAGTAAGATATTCTCTCCCACCCATATTGCCCGAAATTAATGAGATATAGATGGCAATAATGCAAAGAATAAAAATTAGAAGATGAGCACTCGCCAATTTCTTAGAAAACAAATTGAGTTTTAAATCATGTGTAAGATAATAATATATTCCTCCTGTGGCACAAAGTATTATCCAACCAATGATGGTGCTTACATGAAATGGTCGCATTTTGTTAAATGCAATTACTTCTTTTAAAAAGTCTGGTTTTACATATTGAATTCCAGTGAGCGTGCCAAAAAAAGCTCCTACAAGTAGTGCAAACAAAGAAAGAGTAATAAATAGTAATGCTATGTTCCTCATCTGCTAATCATTATTGTTTACCTTTTGATTTTTGTATTTTACATCAACCCATCCTGTTGATTTTATAGTTGCATCATAAATTGGATAATAACCACATTGGTCAACTTCAGTTAAAAATTGCACCAAAGCATCTTGTTCTTTTTCTGTAAAATTAAATTTTGGCATTGATTTTATGCCACTATTAAGGAATGCTTTAACATAAAATGATCCTTTGTTTTTTGCAGAAATAATATTGGTTAAATCTGGGCCTAAATAACCTCCTAACCCAAATAATTGGTGACAAGCAGTGCAGTTATTGGTTTGATATAACTTTTCTCCTTCTATAGCTAAGGCAGTCATTTTAGGTGTAGTATTGGATGTCCCTTGAGTATATACAAAGGTATTATAGACTGCAAAAATTATAATAAGAGCAGCCATTACCCATCGGTTTCTATTTCTATGGTGCTTATGAGGCATAGTGCAAAAATAGAAAAATTAAATTCCTGCTCCTATACTTTTTCCTCCATCTACGTAAATAGTTTGACCAGTAATAAACTGTGTTTTTTCATCACATAAAAAAGCAACAGTATTGGCAATGTCTTCAGGTTTTCCCATTGATTTGGTGGGTTGTGCTTGAATTAATTTCTCTTGAACATCTAAAGGTAGTTTTTGAGTTAAAGGAGTATCAATTAATCCTGGTGCAATAGCATTAACCAAAACGCCATGTTTTCCTAATTCTAAAGCCAACACTCGGGTTAGCCCCACCACACCAGCTTTTGAAGCCGAATAGTTCGATTGTCCAGGATTACCTAGCCAAGCTCGTGAAGCAATGTTCACAATTCGTCCACTTTGTTGGGTTTTCATAATACTTGCAGCGTTTTTGCACATCAACCAAGTTCCTTTTAGGTTAACATTGATAACTGCATCAAAATCTTCGGCAGGCATTTTCCAAATTACATTGTCTTTTATTATTCCAGCATTGTTTACCAAAGCGTCAATTCTTTTGTGTTGGGTTATTACGCTATTAAACAAATTTACTACTGATTCTTCGTTGCTGATGTTGCAGTTGATGTAGTGAGCATTTTTACCCAATTCTATCGCTAGTTTTTTACCATTTTCATCATCCATATCTACTAAAATGGTAATATAGTTTTCTGCTATCATTCGCTCAGCAATTGCTTTTCCGATTCCTTTGGCTGCACCCGTTACTATGGCTACTTTTTTATTCATTTCTTGTTTTTTGTTTCAATTAACTTTGCTAAGATACTAATTGCTATTTCTTCTGGGCTATCAGCATTGATAGAAATTCCCATAGGCATATCCACATTTTCCAATTCTGCTTTGGTGGCTATTTTCCCTTCAATAAACATTTTTTTGGTGATTTCAACTTTACGCTGACTTCCAATCATACCGATATAAGCATTTGGTTTTTTAATGCAATAGGATAAAATATCTCTATCGTGAGCATGTTCATAAGTCATAATAACGATGTAGGTATTTTTATCGAATGGCAACGTAGGAAGTATTTTTTGATACTCCAAGTTTAGTTTATTGATTCCTTCAGTTTTTATTTCGTCCATGTATTCCTTTCGGTCATCAATCACATAAATATCGAAATCTAACTCCTGAGCAATTTTTGCTAAAGCACTTCCAGTGTGCCCTGCTCCAAAAACGTATAGTTTATTCATTTTTTTAATAGGTTCTATGTAAATTTCAACATTTCCACCACAACACATGTTATGCTGATGTAATAAATCGTGTTTAAATAATTGAGGTTCGTTTTTTTTAATTTGTTGAAGTGCATTTTCTATTACCTTTTTTTCGAGGTTTCCACCACCAATTGTTCCAATTATACCACCATTTTCCAAAACAATCATTTTAGCCCCTGCTTTTCTTGGTGTAGAGCCTTTGGTTTGCACAATAATGCACAAAGCAGCATTTTCTCCTCTTTTTTTAATTTGCTCTATTTCGGTATAAATGTTCATTTTAATTCACACATTTTCAAATTTTTTTGTATTCCTCTGGAGTATTGATATTTATTAAAATACTATCATCTTCTACTTCAACATTTTTTCTGTCAAACAAATTGATGACATCGTGCAAAGTAGAAGAAGAGTTAAAATTATTAATAATTTGTTCTTTTATCGCACGATTAATTAAAATTGGATGACCGCCTTTTTGATTAAAAGTAGGAACGGTAACTCCAGTTTTACATCTATTTTGTTGTAATTTTTTCAATATTTTTTTATCAATAAATGGGTTGTCGATATTTTGGATAAAGACAAAATCAGCATCAGCTAAACGTTGAAGTCCTAATTGAATGGAATATAATCGACCTTTTTCAACAGCTGTGTTTTCAACAATTGTTGCCTGATTTTTTAGAGATTTAATTTTACTTTCCCAAGGTTCAATGCAAAATTTTTGATTGATAACCACAATAATTTTCTGAATACCAAAATTTTGGTAAGTAGTAATAATTTTTTCTAAGAAAGTAGTAGTATCAACTTTTAACCAAGGTTTAGGAAATTTCATTCGACTAGAATTTCCGCCAGCTAAAATTAGTACCGAAAATTGGGGTTGACTATTCGAACTGTTTATTTGCATGGCTGATTAAGATTTTTTTGCTCTATCCATCGATCTTTTATCATCTTTAGATTTTAAATCTTGACGTTTATCGTACAATTTTTTACCTTTTGCTAATGCAATGTCAATTTTTGCATAACCTTTACCATTAATAAACAGGTTAATTGGAATAATGGTTAACCCAACATCTTTTTTCTTTTTAACGAGTTTGTCAATTTCGTTGCGGTTTAACAAAAGTTTTCGAACCCTACGAGGCTCGTGATTGTTGTAAGAACCTTCTTCGTATTCGGCAATAAACATGTTTTTAATAAAGAGTTCATCGTTATTAATAAAGCAGAAAGCTTCAACAATACTAGCTTTTCCAGCACGAATAGATTTAATTTCCGTTCCAGTTAATTGAATTCCTGCAGTAAATTTTTCTAAAAATTCGTACTCGAATTTAGCTCTTCTATTTTTTATGTTGATTGGAGTACTCACATTACAAAAGTAGCAAATTTAGACTTTAAGACTTTCTAACTTTCGACTTTATTACCCTAAAGCTACATCTAACACCATCATTACAATAAAACCACCAATAAATCCTAAAACAGCTATATCAGTAAATTTATCACGTTGTGTTTCTGGAATCACTTCTTCTACAACTACATAAATCATTGCTCCTGCGGCAAATGCTAAAGCGTAAGGTAAAATTGGTTGGAATGACATTACTGCCCAAGCACCCAAAACTGCTGCAAACGGTTCTACAATTGCGGATAATTGTCCATAGTTAAAACTTTTCCATCTTGATAACCCTTGTCTTCTTAATGGCATAGATACGGCAATTCCTTCTGGAAAATTTTGTATTCCGATACCTATTGCTAATGCGATGGCTCCACCTAGTGTTGCTCCATCAAATCCTGCAGCCACACCACCAAACAATACTCCAATAGCTAAACCTTCTGGAATGTTATGTAGCGTAATAGCCATTACTAATAAAGTGGAACGATGCCAATCTGTTTTCACACCTTCTTTTTCAGTTTCTTTAAAATTAATGTGTAAATGAGGCATCACTTTGTCTAAACTATATAGAAATAATGCACCACCTAAAAAGCCTAAAGCGGCTGGCATTACTTTTATAAAACCCTCTCCTCCTGACATGTCAATTGCTGGAGCTAATAAAGACCAAAAACTTGCCGCAACCATAACGCCTCCTGTAAAGCCTAGCATACCATCAAAAATTGCACGGTTCATTGTTTTAAAGAAAAATACAAAGGAAGCTCCAATTGCCGTTACCCCCCAAGTAAATAAAGTAGCAATAAGTGCTTGTTGAACTGGACTATCTATTCCTTCAAAAAATAATTTTATAGCATCTAGCATAAAAAGGTTATTTAAAAATTAAAAAATAATATGTTATCAAACACAAAAATAGGAAGTATTGTTTGATGTTCACATTAATTGATTAGTTATAATTTAAACTGAAATTTTAGAAAAAATCAATTCACTGTGTTCAATTCCTTCCAACTCCAATGAATGAATAACAGTTTCGTTAAGAACTAATAAATTACCTTGGTTGATTTCTATTTTCTTATTATTTAACAACAGGGTTAGTTTTCCTGAAAATAGATAAATAAATACCCAATCCCATTTGTTTTCGATAGGATAAACTAAATGTTGATCTTTTTTGATAACAACAGCTTCTATTTCTCCAGTAGTTTTCCCAATGGTCATTAAATTAAAATCGGTACATTTTCCAATGGATGAAGTTTTCCAA
>PFUQ01000050.1:1599-11506 GCA_002790175.1 Flavobacteriales bacterium CG_4_9_14_3_um_filter_32_8 | reverse complement strand
CTTATTCTGAAACTAAAATTTAATTGTTGGTAATCTGCCGTTGGTGGGTAAATAAAAAGCTGAGTAGTAACACCTCCCGACCAATTATTAGATTCGAATTTTTTTAAATGCTCGAAATTTTGCATATCCATAGAACCTTATCAGTTAAGATTTAAAGATATAGTTCAATTCAAAAAGTATTTTTATTTCGTCTTTATTGATGTCTTTTTCGGTTACCTTATCTCGCAATGGGAAATCGAGTGTATTGATGGTAAACGAACCTTTTAATGAATAATTTTTATCAGTTTTTATAATCTCAAGAACTACAGTAACGGACTTACTTACTTTTTGAATAGTAAGTGTTCCCTCCGCTAAATATCCAGCACTATCTGCTTTAAAATTAGTTAACGTTAATGTTGAATTGGGATATTGTTTTGCATCAAATAAACCACTTCCTTTTTCTTGTGCAAACTTTAGCGATGCCATGTCGAAAATAACGGTAGCATCGACAACATCGTCATTGGTGGTATTTAGTTCTCCATTATTTACAGCTATTGTTCCATTGGTGTTTAATTTTACCGCACCCAATTCTACATCTACCATACTGCCGAACAGTTTTACTTTTTGTTTGGTTGGTTTCTGGTCAAGTGTTCGTTCCCAATCCGCTTTACTGTTAGTGGCATCTAATTGGTAATTGCTGTTAATCACTTCTTCCACTAAAGTTTTTTCAGTTTCATTAGCTGTTAGGGTAGCTTCATTTTCCTGCCCACAAGAAAATAATGCGAAAACATTAATTAGGATAAGGCTGGGAAAAAGGTGTTGTTTTTTCATGATTTTATTTTGTTTACTCAATTATTGGTAGGAAATGTTATGTTCTCGTGCTTCTATTTCTGTTATTGCTTGTTTTTCCATTGCATTGTTGTTGTTCTGTTGTTTGGTAGCTCTTTTGCATTATGTTGGTTGATTTTAGTGTAGAAAAAATCTTGTGGCTACCATATGCGTTGGCTATTTAAACCTAATTTGTAAGTTTAGTTTGAAATAAAATTGCCCATTGTCTTCGTATAATTTACCAAATTTGTGTCGGCTACTACTTGCCGTTTCAAGTTTTGTGTTTGTGAATAAATAATCTTCAAATTGGTTTCTATTATAAATGTGATAGCATAAAATTTCACCATTTTCTTTTACAATTAGATAGCCACCAGTTGCGTCATAAATACCTGTCCAAACCTTTGAAGGTGTCATTCCTAAAGCTACATCAGTTAAGAAACGTTTAATTTTGTAGTCGTAAAATGTATGAGCAAATTGAGTGTCGTAGTTGAGAGGATTTGATTTGTTAATACTTTCTGTGAGGTCTTTTATTGAACTTAATGTTGTTGTGAAAAATGTTTTGATAATTTCGGCTATAATGTTTGGCAACAAACTGTCTATAAGCACTAAATTATTTTTAAAAACATCTTGTTCAAGCGTCGAAAATTTTAATTTTCCACCTGCTTTTTTAATCTCCTCAATTCTATCTTTAATTTTACTTTTTGTGTCAATTTCATTGATAGCTTTTATTTCTTTTACAGTTGGTTTAAAACCTAATACTTGATAAATAAAATTGGTTGTTTTTCCAGCATTTAAAAGGGTAGCATCGCTGCCCAATTGAGACTTTATGCTAAATCCTAATTCTGTGTTTTGGTTAATTCTTTGATCGTGAATTACAATTCGAATGTCTGTTTTTGAAGTTGATTTTGCTTTTAATGATTGGCAATTTATAGATTTCATAAATGCTTCAACTTCGGGAACGCTGAAAGCTCCAGTTGAACCTTTTATTTTTGATAATAATTTTGAGGATTGTTCAGTAAATGTTTTAACTGGAATTCTTAATTTTTCCTTTCCACCAGAGACAATTACTAAATCTCCATTTAATTCATATTCAAAATTTCCACCACTTTCGTTACGTATTATTTTGATTATTGGATAAAAAAGTTCTTCAACTTTATTTAGTTGTGCATTTCCTGCAAATAATAGTTTATCGCCAAGTAACTTGAACAATGCATATATTTCACTCCATTCGCCTTTATTTCCTGTTATCATTGATTTCAATTCCAATTAATTCTAAAATGTTTTTTGCTGTCGCCTGAATTGCAGGAACGGCAACAGAGTTGCCAAATTGCTTGTAAGCTGATGCATCAGCAACAGGAATTATATATTTATCGGGAAAGCCTTGAAGTCTTGCCCATTCTCTTGGTGTCATTTTACGAATACCTTCTCTATTTACGGTTCCTTTTATGTGAGTTGTAGGTGTAAAATCTATAATTCTATGATCATAAACTAAATTTCTTTCTCTTCCCATGCCGCCTACAACAATTGCGTTTGCAATTCCTGTGTCAGGAATGATTTCATAGCCAAAACCATTTCCTTTGTTTGCGTGTCTTTCCTTGTGATTAATTAATGTTTGCACATATTGAGTTGAAAGAAAATATTTTGTAGGTGGCACTTTTTTCTCCTTTACTTTTGCAAATGATACTTTTTGTTTTGTTGGTTTAGGATATTCAAATTTTGTTATTCCTGCGTCTTTGCGAAAACCAACAATGTAAATTCGTTCACGATGTTGAGGTACACCAAAATTTTTCGCATTAATAATTTGAGGTTCGGGAACAAAATAATTTAAGTCGTTGCGTAAAACATTCAATATTGTTTCAAGTGTTTTACCTTTATCGTGGCTTTTCAAGCCTTTTACATTTTCAAGAAAAATCGCTTTTGGTTTATGTTTTTTAATGATTTCTGCAACGTCAAAAAATAGAGTCCCTCTTGTGTCGTCAAAACCTCCACGCTTGCCTGCAATAGAAAATGCTTGGCAGGGGAAACCTGCACATAATAAATCGAAATTGTCTGGAATATAATTTTTAGTTATTGGTTTTGTTATGTCTCCAAATGGAATTTCTCCAAAATTTGCTCTATATGTTCGCTGTGCTTCTTTGTCCCACTCACTTGTAAATACACATTTTCCACCAAGATTTTGCATTGCAAGTCTAAAACCACCAATACCAGCAAAAAGGTCTATAAACTTAAAAGAGTAGTTGTTGGGTGTTGGAAACGGCACGTTTTCAACTTCAAAAAGCAGTTGTTGTAGTGCTTCTTCTGCAACCATTGAAATGTTTTCATCTTCCTCTTTGTATTGAACATATTCTTTTAAAACCTTCAATGCGTCCTTTTTATAATGCTTTGAAACTCCATTGTGGATGTTGTGTAAATAATGAGTTAATACAGCCTTTTTGTTATCTTTTGGTTCGACAAGCCTTATTTGAAAGCGTTTTCCGTCAAACTCTTCTATGCTTATTTTCTCTTTAGTATTCATTGATTTTTTATTCAAAACTCAAATAATTTAGGTGCAAGTTCGTAAAAAAATGTCTATTTAAAGTTGTTTAATACACCAATTTTTCAACACTCCATACAGTCTAGTTTTGGGAGAAGTTTGTTAGCAGTTGTGGAAAATAAATGAGAATTTCAATGATTAAAAATCATCACCTTCTTCATATTCTTTTTGGTCGGGTTGTGCAACTTTATCGATAAATTTTCCTAATCCTTTTTTTTCTATTTTCTTATCTTGTTTCTTGTTGTCTTTCTTATTGTCATTTGGGCTTTTGCTGTCTTTTTCCTCTTCCCATTCCAATTCAAATCCATCACCTTTTGGTCCGTCAGCTGACGGATTGTTTTGATTAATAGTTGAGTCTTTTTTAAACCAACCAAACTCCTCTTTTAAAATACTTTTCAACGTATTTTTTTCTTTTTTCAAATCTTCCACAAAACTTTCTTTTAAGCCTTTGGTGTCGTAACTTATCTTATAGTTACTTACTGTTCCTGTCATGTGTAAAAACAAAGTTGTTTTTCCTAATCCATCATCTGCTTCATATCCAAATTCCGAATTTTCTTTTTTAGTTGCTTTTGCTTTTTTCCACAATACATCACTCATCAACAATTTAAAACGGTAATCTATTTCGTTATTAAAAGTGTGAGTTCCAGAAATGGTTAAGTCTAACGCAGAAGATTTAATTTCTGTTTTTGGAATGTAAACAGTTTGATTTTTAATTTCTATGTGCGTGGTTAAGGTGTTAAATTTTACATTTTTCAATTCTTCCAATTCAATGTATTTACTTAAGGCTAACAAAGGTTGATAATTTATTAATTCTCCTCTGGAAATGTTTACATCAGCAAGTACATAAATTTTATCTTTATTTACATTCAGTTGTTTATCCCAAACGGAGGCAAATTCTATTTTCGTAGTAGTTGTTCCTTTAATGTTTTCAGCATTAATATGAGTTTGTCCAAAATTTTCGAATTGATTAAATAAGTTGTTAATGTCGATAGCAACAACTTCGGCTTTACTGGTAATGAGCACTTCGTTTTCTTTAGAATCGTCAATGGCAATATTTCCGTTTACTTTTCCTTTCATGGCATTAAATGAAACATCGGTTGCCGTTACTATTTTATCTTCTAATTGAATAGTTCCTCGAAATTGTGTAGCAAAAAATTTTCTGAATTGAAAGGTATCTACTTTTGCATTAAAATTAAGATGAATATTTTGTGGAAGATTAAAAGTATAAATTTTCTCGTTTTTAGATTCACTATTAGCCATCAGCAACTCGTCTAAAACTAAATTATTGGAATGGAAGTTCGTTTGAACAGCCAAATATTCTCCTTCAATAAACAAATAGGCAAGCAAGTTTTTAAATTTCCCATCTAACTCAAAATCACTTTTGTTGATGTTGAAATTAAGGGTATCGACTTGCACATCGTTGTTGTTAAAAATAAAAGAACCATTAATGTTGTTAATAGTTTTAGGATTATTAATTAACTTTAGGTTTACGCCACTTAATCGAGCAGTTCCATTGGCGTTTAATTTTCGCAATTCGCTTGCTTTAATGTTATGGAGTTCTTTAATGTAACCGCTATAGTTGAGATTAAGTTCTACAGTTCCGTTGGCTAGTTCTAACGTGTCTAATTTAAAAAATTCTTTAGCAGTTGCTATATCAATCGTTGCTTTTGAATCAAATTCAATAAAAGGGTTAGAAAAATTGGTAATCACATATTTACCCGAAATGTGTCCTGCACCAAAGTTGGCATCGAAAGGGTTTAAGGTTAATCTGGACGTATTGCTGTTATTGTCTTTTCCGTTGGTAAAATTTCCAGATAAAATGACATTGGTTAAAGATTTGCTGGATGATTTTTCAGTTATCGTTCCATTTTTTATGGTAAACTCAGCTTCAAATAGTGGTGATTTTTTAATGGATAATTCTCCTTTAATAATACAGGCGAAAGTAATTTTTCCTTGAGTTTCATAAGCCGAAATGGCTTCTTTTTGTTGAGTTGGCAATAGCGAAACTAATTCTTTTAGCTCTAATTCGTTTCCTTTAGAATGAATGTCTAAATGAATACCTACTTCTTGATTTTTGATATTTCCTAAAAGAACAAATTTCATATTTTCTATGGCTACTTCTCCCTTTTTAATGTGGTACAATCTCTTTTTTTGATTAACGGCTAAAGAAGTATTGATGTTCATATTTTTGTTTTTTATTATCGATTGCTTGTGCTCGTTAATTTGGTTGACCAATAAATGTGCTTTGGTGTTCAGTGTAAATTCATCGCTAGAGAAATTTCCAGATAAGGCAACATCAACAGCTTCTATGTCCATATCCAAACCTTTATAGTCATTTAACAAGTAAAAGTTAACGTGTTGAAAAGTTAATTTTTCTAATTCAATCGAAAGTTTTTTTTCTGGTTCAGAGGTTGTTGTTTTCCAAAAATGGTAATTATCGTTTCCAAACCTGTCAATTTTTATGTTGACGATACCATCTTCTACTTGTACTTTTTTGATAATGTAATTTTCCTTGATAATATCTATGATGTTAAATTGAAGATAGATAGATTGGGCAGAAAATAAAGTTCCTTTTTTTTCATTTTTTGTGACTTCTTCAGCGGTTACTTCTTTAAATTCTAAAGAAGCATATGGAAATTTTTTGAAAACAGAAAAATTAACTTCTTTCACGTCAATCTTTGTATTAACGCTGTTGTTAATCTGCTCGATGATATAAGCCTTTACTTTGTCTTCGTAAATTGTTGAAAAAATAATACCTGTTGCAACTAGTATTACTACTATTGCTCCAATTACAATTGATGTGATTTTTAATTTTTTCATTCCAACTTTTAAGTCTCCCTTTGAAGGGAGATTTAGAGGGATGTTTAACTACACTACTAAAATCCCTTTTCTTTCCTTTTATTAACGTAACAAACAAAATTCTATTTTAAAAGCACCCAATTTTTAGGATGAAAAGAAACTTATTATCAATAGGATGTTTATGGAAATAACGTCTTTGTGAGAAGTTGAGAAATCTGATAATTCTAAAAGATTGCTTCATTTCGTTGCACTTCATTCGCAATGACGAAAACGAAAGTGAATTTATTTTTGGTCCATCTTTAAAAGACCAACCTCTTTTTCTGTCATAAAACGCCATTGACCACGAGCCAAATCTTTTTTTGTAAAACCTGCAAAATAAGAGCGATCTAGTTTAACTACTTTATATCCTAAATGCTCAAACATTCGTCTGATGATTCTGTTTTTTCCAGAGTGCAACTCAATTCCAACTTGTTTTTTATCTTTTCCACTCCCAATGTGAACGGCAACATCGGCTTTGGTAAAACCATCTTCTAACTCAAAACCATCGCATAAATGTTTGAGATGAGCTGCAGTAACAAATTTGTCTAATGTTACGTGGTATATTTTCTTAACTCCAAATTTAGGATGAGTTAATTTTTTGGTTAAATCTCCATCGTTAGTCAACATTAAAACCCCTGTTGTTGCTCTGTCTAATCTTCCTACAGGGTAAACTCGTTGTTTTAGTTTTCCTAATAATTCTAGTATTGTTTTTCTACCAAAAGGGTCATCAACGGTGGTAATAAAATCTTTGGGTTTATTCATTAAAATGTAAACCTTTTTTTCTCCTTTAATGGTTTCACCACCATAAGTAATTTTGTCTTCTGGAGCTACCTTAAACCCCATTTCTGTAACCACTTTTCCGTTAACCGTAACAACACCAGAACTTATTAAGGTATCAGCCTCTCTCCGAGAACAAATGCCAGCATTTGCTAAAAACTTGTTTAATCGAGTTAAGCCATCATCTGCTTTGGTGTGTGGGTTATTCTTTTTAGCTGGACGATCTTTTTTAAATTCAGTCTTTTTGTAAGGCTTACGAACATAAGTTCCAGCTTTTCTTTTTGGCTTGTCGTCTTTCGGACTACTTTTCTTTGGATTCATTTTCGGATTTTTGTTCTGATATTTTGGGTTGATTCCATACAATTAAATAATTCGATTTTGCAAATGCTTCTAGCTCAATTAAGTTCAAAGTTAATATTACTTGAGCCAATGGATAATGATAAAAAGTAGACGTTTCCCATGCATCAAGCTGTCCATTATAGCTGTTATCTTGAGTATTCAATTTTTCCATTTTTGGATCAATTTCATTGAGAATAGCATTAAATTTTTCTATTTTCTCCTTTAAAGTGGTTGCACTATATTCTTCCATTCCAGGAACCTTAGCTGGATTTCCAGGATCCGCAATTCCCAATAAATGTGTTGGAATATCATAATTATCAACGGCATAAATATTATTTAATGAAATAGTATCAGCCACCTCTGAAGGAATACCTTCAACTTCTTCATATAGCTTTTCTTTTAAATTTTCAATGTAATAATACAATTCACCAACTTCTTTATGTAAGAGGCTAGCATGTTGGTAAACTGCACTGTGAACGTCAATTTCATAAGCCATAGTTTTTACATTTTCTTCAGCAATATTAGCACTATTAATAATCCCAGTTAATGCCATTCTAGAACTTCCTCCAACAGAAACTCCATAGATTAATATTCCAAAGCAAATGGTTACGTAAAAAGTGCCTGGACTTAATTTGATGGGTTCTTTAGAAACAATGAAAAGCACCATAAAGAATAGAATTACAATAATTGAAAAGAACATTCCAAAAATCATCATAACACCTGAACCAGGCCAGTGCATTATTTTAAATAATAAACCAACAGATAAAATCATACCACCAAATGCTCCTATTCCATTGCATATAGCAAAAAAAGTTTTCTTTTTGTAATTCAATATATTACCAATTGCTACTGGAATCATATACAATGATAATAAGGATGCAGAGAGAACAATAAGTACTCCAGCACCAGGCCAATGCATTGTTTTAAAAGTAATTCCCAATAACAAAAAAAATGAGATGATTGCTCCTAATATTGCGTTGACAGTTTTCATGGTATTAAATATTAAGTTTATAATGTTCGTAATTATTTCATTTTCAAATTTTTACCTTCACCTTTCTAATTTTTACACACCCCTAACCCTTCGTCAGATGAGGGAGGGAAGTCAACGCTAACTGCCAATTTTCTACTTCGGACTTCCGACTTCGGTCTTCTGTCCTCCAACTTCTTTACCTCACCTCTCCTCCGTTGTCAATCGCTTTTTCTGGAGAAACAAAAGCTAAAACACCTTCGTTATTTTCTGCCATCAAAATCATTCCTTGCGATTCTATTCCTCTAATTTTTCGGGGTGCTAAATTGACCAAAACTGAAACCTGTTTTCCAATTACTTCAGCAGGTTGATAGTGTTCGGCAATACCAGAAACGACGGTTCTTACATCAATTCCTGTATCTATTGTCATTTTCAATAATTTGTCTGCATCAGGATGTTTTTCGGCAGTTAAAATGGTACCAATTCTGATGTCCATTTTGGAAAATTCATCAAAAGTAATTTCTTCTTTCATCGGTTTTGCTTTAGGGTTGGATTGATGTATTTTGGTTTTATTTAATTTCTTTATTTGTGCTTCAATGGCATCGTCTTCTATTTTTTGGAAAAGTAGCTCAGCGTTGCCAATTTGGTGATTTGTTGGAACTAAAGAGCAATTAATCAATTTTTCATTCATGGTAAACCATGCTAAATCTTCTTCGCTCAGGTTTAATAATTGCTTTATTTTTTTTGAAGTTTTAGGAAGATAGGGTTCACAAATAATGCTTAATGCAGCTACTGTTTGAATGGCAGAATTCATTACCGTTTTTACTTTCTCAGGATTAGTTTTGATTAATTTCCATGGTTCTATAGCTGCTAAAATTCTATTTCCTTCAGAAGAAAGTCGCATCACTTCAAACAATCCTTCTCTAAATTTAAAGTTAATGATCAATTCTTCAACAACATCTTTGTAATTTTTTAATAATCCTAAGTAAGAATAATAATCAGGATTTTTAGTTTCAAGAGAGAGTGATTCCTGTTTATTAAAGGGTGGTACAATTCCATCGTAAAACTTATTAATAAGTACGATTACTCTATTTACATAATTTCCAATGTTGGCAACCAACTCGTTATTCACTCTTGCTTGATAATCTTTCCAAGTAAATTCACTGTCTTTGCTTTCTGGAGAAATTGAAGTGAGCACATAACGCAATTCGTCTTGCTTATCTGGAAAATCTTCTAAGTATTCGTGCAACCAAACTGCCCAATTTCGAGAAGTAGAAATTTTATTGCCTTCTAAATTTAAAAATTCGTTCGCTGGCACATTGGTTGGCAAAATAAAACCACCGTGTTCTTTTAAAATAATTGGGAAAATAATACAGTGAAAAACGATGTTATCTTTTCCAATAAAATGAATCAACTCCGTTTCATCACTTTTCCAGTAATCTTCCCAGTCTTTATTGTTGTCTAATGCCCATTGTTTAGTGGCAGAAATGTAGCCAATTGGAGCGTCAAACCAAACGTACAAAACTTTTCCTTCGCCACCTTCAACTGGAACTTTTACTCCCCAATTTAAATCGCGAGTAATGGAACGTGGTTGCAAACCGTTATCAATCCACGATTTGCATTGACCAATTACTTGCTTTCTCCAT
>PFUQ01000050.1:0-1545 GCA_002790175.1 Flavobacteriales bacterium CG_4_9_14_3_um_filter_32_8 | reverse complement strand
ACCATCTAATTTGCCAGTTTCTATCCACTCTTTTAGCCATTTTTCATGTTTGTTCATGGGTAAATACCAATGAGAGGTTTCCTTTAAAATTGGAGCGTTTCCACTGATGGTTGATTTAGGGTTTATCAATTCGGTTGGACTCAAAGCTGATCCACATTTTTCGCATTGGTCGCCATAAGCACCAGGAGCATTGCATTTCGGACAAGTTCCTGTAATATATCTATCGGCTAAAAATTGGTCTTGTTCTTCATCATAAAATTGTTCGGAAGTTTCTTTAGTAAAAGAGCCTTTATCATGCAAATTTTTAAAAAATTCAGCAGCAGTTTTATGGTGTAATTCAGAAGAAGTTCTGTGGTAAATATCGAAATCGATACCAAAGTCGATAAAAGCTTTTTTGATTAACGCATGGTTTTTATCTACAATTTCTTGTGGAGTTGTATTTTCTTTTTTTGCTCGAAGTGTAATGGCAGCACCATGTTCGTCAGATCCACAAACAAAAACAACATCTTTGTTTTTTGATTTTAAAAACCGAACATAAATATCTGCTGGTAAATAACAACCAGCAATATGTCCCAAATGCAAAGGTCCATTTGCATAAGGCAGGGCAGCAGTTATGGTATGTCGTTTAATGTTCAATGTTTGAGGTTTGAAGTTTTAATTTTTACTTTTGACAAAAATACGTTTTGAAAAGCTAATATTATAAAGATGACGATGGAAAAACCAAGATACCTTAGAAAAGGTGATAAAATTGCTATCGTTGCTACCGCTCGAAAAGTTTCGTTAGCTGAATTACAACCTGCTATTGAAGTTTTTAACAATTGGGGTTTTGAAGTAATTTTAGGTAAAAATTTATTGAATGAAGATGATCAATTTTCTGGAACTACCACACAACGAGTACAAGATTTACAACAAGCATTGGACGATAATACGATTAAAGCTATCTTTTGTGCCCGAGGAGGTTATGGAACGGTTAAAATTATTGATGGTCTTGATTTTAGTGAATTTCAAAAACATCCAAAATGGATAGTTGGTTATAGTGATGTAACAGTTTTACACAATCATATCAATCAAAATTTTAACATTCAAACATTGCATGCCACTATGCCTATTAATTTTTCAACTAATTCAGTCGAAAGTTTACAAAGTTTAAAAAATGCGTTGTTTGGAGAAAAATTAAGTTATCAATTTGATACTCATTTACTCAATAGAAAAGGAGAAGCAGCAGGAGAATTAGTGGGAGGAAATTTATCAATTATATACAGTTTAACTGGTTCGGTTTCTCAATTAGATACAAAGAATAAGATTTTGTTCATCGAAGATTTAGATGAGTATTTGTATCATATTGATAGAATGATGATGAATTTGAAAAGAGTAGGAATGTTAAAAAATCTTTCAGGGTTAATTGTAGGAGGAATGACAGCAATGAAAGACAATACTATTCCTTATGGAAAAACAGCAGAAGAAATTATTTTAGATGCAGTAAAAGAATATGATTATCCAGTTTGTTTTGGTTTTGAGGCTGGACATATTTCAACCAACTTAGCA
>PFUQ01000229.1 GCA_002790175.1 Flavobacteriales bacterium CG_4_9_14_3_um_filter_32_8 | reverse complement strand
AACCATAATAAAATTACCTTCTTGTGCTAAAGTTTTTAATTTAACAACACTTAAACAATAAAGAAAATTAAATACTAAAAACAATGAAAAAATTGTTTTAACCTTACTATTTTTAAAAATAGAATTGTGTTTGTCTTTAATAAACCAAATAAAGGGAATTAGTACGCCAACAAAAATAATTAAAAATGCTACAAAGTAGTAATCATGGACTCCCAAAAGAGGTGTCCATAAAACAAAATAGATGATACAACCAAGAGTAATTATTATGTTTGAAAAATACGCAATAAGTGGTATTTTATTCTTTAGAAATAAATTAAAAACTCCTACAAACAATAATAAGTATAATATTGACCTACTAAAAAATACAACACTAGTGTAATTTTTTAACCCATTGATTAATGACTCTAATTCTTCTTTTTTAACTAACCATATCGGATAAATACCATTAAAAGTATACTTAAAGCCATGTATATCATTATAATAACTAGCATAATAATACCATGAAAAAAGAGATAAAAAAACAAAAATTATACATATCCATTCATGAATTCCTCCTTTAAATAATTTGTTGTTTCCTAAAGTTTTAATACGGAAAAACACTTCGATAAAAAATATAAAACAAACAAAAATAAAGGCTATTAAAGTAGAAACCTTTAATAAACCAGCTAATGCAAATAATCCCATAGATAAATAAAGCAAAGATGTTTTTTTATCAATACCATATTTTAACAGAAAAAAAAGTGCCATTAATACAAATGAAAAAGCTGGAGCATCTGTTAAAAAACTAACTCCAAAAACAGCAAAAACAGGAGAGGTAAATAATAAAAAAGTTAGTGTGGTTGCCCAAAAGTTATCTTTTAATAGAAGTTTTAATGACTTGTATAGAGCAAAAAGACCTCCTAACAAAATAAGGGGGTAAAATAACCGATAGACAAGATAAGATACCCCAGTTATATTCCATATTTTACCTACTATATAATACAATAAAGGGAATTCTCCTGCAGATTTTCCAGAAGTAAAACTATCCCCAAATTGAATATCCATTTCTGGTTCTAAGAAATTTGCACCCTCAGCATAGTTTCGTGTTAATGATAAGCAATCCGTTTGTCTCCAAATATGATTATTTAATGGACCTTTTTCTAATACTGAATCGTAATAAAACAAAGCAAAAATTAAAAATAACAAGATAAAAATAATATCAGAATTAATGCTTTTTATTTTTTGGAATAATATCATGGCAAGATTCGATTAATATTTTCTTTTAAAAACTTCTATTTTTAAGTCATCTATCAGGATTTCTTCATCTCCCCTAAGCCAGGCATAAGTAGAAAAAATATCTTCAACGGTTCTTGGTTCTGGCGTAAGGTAATCCATTTCAATTTTATTCCATTGGTTAGGGATTATATTTTCCAACCCTTCACTATTAATTCCACGATATTTATATGATTTCCATTTATATTCAAATGTTGCTATCAACGACAATTTACTGGCTTTCCAATTGCTCGAAGGATAAACCCAAAGACTAATTTTAATCCATACATGATCTTTTCCTTTAGTAAGTTCTGTAAATGTTTTTGATATTTTTGTTGAAAATGGATGTTCTTTATTTAATATAAATACCTTTTCCCCAGAATAAGCATTATCATTATTTATTCCTTCATCAATTTTATTCTCAAAATTCAGTACTTCTGAAAATGCTAACTGATAATCTTCCTGATGCTCGAATATTTCTGTATCTGTAGTGGTTCTATTGACTAGTAAAAGTTTTTCTTGAACTGAAGATTGTTTTGTCGTTTGCCCAAAAACTGAGAAATAATAAGCTTTAGTCATTCGGGAACCATCAATTATTCCTACACTTATTTGCCATGTTTGAAACAAATTGAGCAACACAAAACTCAATATTAAAAGCCAAGAGGTAACCCTAAAGAATTGATTCTTCTTCAAGATTCCTGTTATAAAAGCTCCTAATGGAATAGCCATAACTGCATAAGATTGCATTAAGGAGCGTTGACCAAAACTACTTGCGTACCACCAGTTACTCCATGAAGATATAAAATATAAATTAACTATAAAAAATAAAATCAATGAAAAAAATAATTGGCGATAATTCTTAAAAACAAAATAAAACCCCAAAATTGAGAACAACATTAGCGGAGTGTATATAAGCCACCCTTTTCTAAAACTAAAAAGTACGTTAAAAAAGTTAGGGGATAACAAGTCTAGCCCTTCGCCATTGTTTATGTAACTATAATAAATGAAACTACCTGCGAAAGTCTTCCAATAAATTAATTGAGGAAGTCCAATAAAAAATACTGTAACGATTGTTATTGAAATATACTTCCTCTTTTTATAAAAGATACTAATTTTGTTTTTTAAGTCTTTAAAAGAAATTATACCATAAAATAAAGGGATAAAAACACAAACTATTTCTGTTGGTCTAGCCAAAATAATAACACCTATTATTAGTCCTAAAAAGATAGAGTTAGTAAAGTTGATTTCCTCATGCCATTTTATTGTTATCCAAATAAGTATAGCGTAAAAAGCAAATAAAAAATTATGAGGCATAACATTGCTTTGAACTTGTATTTGAAAATAATTGGTTCCCAAACATAAAACAAGTAAGACAATAGCAGCAACTTTGTCTGTAAAAAAATACAACAAAATTTTCCTTAAATAAATTAATCCTAATACTAAATAAAATATACCACCTGAATATATGGCCAGTTGATAAGGAAAAGAAAACCCATCTATGGGATAATCTGAAATTAATGCATATGCATGTCCAAGCAAAAAGAAAGGAAAATATAAAAATGCCATTCCCATTGAATACTGATTTACATTGTAACCTAGAGGTGATGGAGCGAACTGATATAAAGTTCCTGTATTGTTATAAATTCCAACTATCTCATTCAACCAATCTAAATTTCTTAATCCTAAATCATTATGAATGAAAAAAGCTGGTAAATACATATAATAACCAAAAACATCCCATTTTATAACATCAACAGATAGGTTAAAAAACAACCAAAACATAATAGAAAATAGCACTATACATAATGCTAAAAAGGATAATTTGTTAATTATTTTCAAATTTTTAATCATTGTGCCAATACGTCTTTAATTTTTCCATCTTCTTGGTATTCTGTATCGGTATTTATTTGCAACAAATCAATTGGTTTATGGTCAGTACATTATTTTATTGTAGCACATTAATAGATTATAACGCATTAACTAATTTTTTTCAATTACATTTTATGAAAAAAAACGTACCTATCAAATACTTCATTGCTTCTTAAAAAATTCAATAATCCTTTGTTTTAAATTGTTATCATATAATAAATTTATTACAATTATTATAGCAGCAAAAACAATTAACCATGATATTCTACTTTGAAGTCTGCTAATTACATTAGCAAATGTTCCATTTGTAAAAGCATTTAGAGAAACCCCTAATGTAAAAAGAACAACTAGAACAAATATTTCTGGATTATTCTTTTTGTAGTTTAAACTAAATAAAGCGAAAAATACTATTATTGCACTTAAGAAAAGAATAAAACTCCATCTCTTGTTAATATCAGCAAAGTTAATACCTCTATTTTGACGTGAATTCAAATATGCATTTGTTTCATTTGGTAAGTGCTTCGAAATTGCCATAAATGGAGAGGATGCCTCTCTATAAATTTGCACTCCATCACCTATATCATTATTAACAAGTAGCCTTATACTTCCTATAATCCCTTTACTAATAAACGAAATAAAATAATTATAAGAAGTAAAAGATTCTATTATTAGCTTCGAGTAACCAATTTCAGTACCTTTAAACCCTCCTTCCTTATAAAATGGGCTTTCGTAATCCCATAAAAAAGAAATTGTGTTATTTGGCATTTTGTTCCTAAAAAGACAAAGCTTACATTCTTGAACTGGAAAAAACTTAAAATTAAAGCCACTTAAATTAGAACTATCTGAAAGCTTCAAACAATCGCCATCAATTATTTCTTTATTTACTATACCAAGGTATTTTTTTGAAGATGCTGAATATAAAGAATAGGAATTACCATCTTTCTTTATTAGTTTAAATAAAGATGTTGAATCCGATTTAATTTTATTTTGTATTACTTTCCATTCATTTTCTAAATAAATAACACTCAAAAATTTATTACTATGAACCGCCTGTATTCTAATCCAATTATTTTTTGTAGGCAAAATAATAAATTGCTGATTAACGCCATTTAGAAACGACCATATTTGAAGATTAGCAGAATCTTTTTGGCTAAAATCTTTTATGTCCCAACACTTTAATGATGATGCATCGTAAATAATATATTTTCCAGGTATCTTGAGTTCCGTTGATTGCTTTTCACAATATTCATTTAAAAACTCTCCCATTATCCCATCTTCTATCATCTTTGCAGTTATAAAAGCATGAGCTGAACCAGATAGTTTAAATTCATTTGAAATTAAATAATTAGCAGTAGGAACAATTATCCAAGTTGAAAAAACTGCCAATATTATTACATAAATCCTTGTTTTGTTTATGACTAATTTAATATTATCCTTTGAAAATTTATAGAAAATAAAAACAAAAACTATCACTAAAGTATTTGTAATCATATGAGAATTATGTGATATTGTAGAATAAACTAAAATAATAATATTAAATACAATCTCCAGAATACTTAAGTTAGTTTTCCTAATTAATATAACCATACATAATATACCCAAAGGAGTGAACACGTCTGCCATTATTTGACTAGTAACCCACCCAACACTAGTAAAATATGCTAATCCTAAAATAATAAATAAACTATTTAGCATAGAAATTTTATGAGGTAAATAAATATTTATTACCCGAACTATTAAATATGATAGTATTAAAGCTTGAAAAATGACTACAAACCATAACGAGTCATTAAGACTTAAATGCCTAACCATCAATCCATAAAATATTGGCCTGTCTTCAGGAATGAAATTTTCAAATCCGCTTGCTATATATGTCCCTGTATCCGATGTAACTATTGGATATCCATTAAAAAAAGCTGGAGAAATGAGTGAAATTAATATAAGTATAAATAAAAATGAATCTTTTAAATTAACCTTTGAAAACAATGAATTCATAATTTGAATTATAAAATGTTAGGATACAAATCTAAATATTTAAAGTTAAAGAGCTTTACTATATTTGTGCGAAGAAAAGTAAAATAGAATGTATCATAAAAAAGCTGCAATAATTGGTGCTGGTCCTGCTGGGGTAACTGCAGCTTATCAATTAGCCAAAATAGGCGTAAAAGTAGATTTGTACGAAACAGCTAACCAAGTTGGTGGTATGGCAAAAACCATCAATTTATGGAATCAACACATTGATTTAGGTCCACACCGATTTTTTAGTAACGATACTCGTATCAACAAATTATGGTTAGAGGTGGTGGGCAAAGATTATAAAATGGTTGATCGTTTAACAAGAATCTATTATAAAAATAGATTTTATTATTACCCATTAAAACCTTTTGATGCACTTTTTAAATTAGGCATTGGTACCGCTACAGTTTGTTTATTTTCATTTTTTAAAGAAAAAATATCTCCCACAAAATTGGATGGAACTTTTGAAAACTGGGTAACCAATCGTTTTGGATATCAGCTGTTTTCTATTTTTTTCAAAACCTATTCCGAAAAATTATGGGGTATTTCTTGTAAAGAATTAGATGCTGATTTTGCTGCTCAACGCATTAAAAAATTATCGCTTTGGGAAGCTGTAATTGGTGCGTTTAAATCCAACAAAAACAACAAACACAAAACATTAGTTGACCAATTTGCCTACCCTATACATGGCACAGGAATGGTTTATGAACGAATGGCAAAATACGTGTCTGAACACAATGGAACCGTACATTTAAATACCTCTGTTAAAAGAGTAATTACCGAAAATAATGTTGCAACAAGTATAGAATTAGAAAATGGAAAAATTGAATCGTACGACCATATTGTTTCTTCAATGCCATTAACACAAATGGTTACTCGTCTTCCTGAAGTACCAGAAAACATCAAACAATTAGCTTTTTCTTTAAAATTCAGAAATACTATTTTGGTGTATCTAAAAGTTGATGGTCAGCATTTGTTTCCAGACAACTGGCTGTATATTCATTCTTCTGATGTGTTAACAGGTAGAATTACCAACTTTAGCAATTGGGTTTCAGAAATTAATTGCAACCAAAAAGAAACTATTGTGGTGTTAGAATATTGGTGTTATGATAAAGATGACTTGTGGACAGAAGTTGATGAACCCTTGATTGAACGAGCAAAAAAAGAATTACGAATTACAGGTTTAATCAAGAATGAAACTATTTCTGCTGGTTATGTTCGCCGAATAAAAAGCTGTTATCCTGTTTATTCTATAGGATACAAAGATCGTTTAAAACCTATTGAGGATTATTTGACTACCATAAAAAATTTAAGTGTTATTGGACGTTACGGTGCTTTTAAGTACAACAATCAAGACCATTCTATTTTAATGGGATATTTAGCTGCAGAAAATATTGCAAATAACACTAGTCATAATTTATGGGACATTAATACAGATTATGAAGATTATCAAGAAAAATCAACAATTACTGCTAGTGGATTATCTTTATCGTAATGCTTGTTTGATTTTACAAATATTTAAGTAACTATCAAATGGCATTTTCTCTTATCATTTGATTTAATGGCATTTTTAATACTTTAGCTTGTTTTTTAATTTTATGTAACCATTTAGGCGAACTTTTAATTCTTTCAATAAAAAATTCAAATCTATTTTTTTGCTGTTCGCCTCTAGTAATAAATAAATGATTGTATAATAAATTGCTAAACCCATAATCAAAATTAATTAGTCGAATCATAAAAAGCTAAGGTTCGACTAAATAGCAATATGGAATGATTGCAATAAAAAGAGAAAAGAGAAATAAATAAGAAAAGTTGAGTTTTTAAAACATTTTTATACAAAACCATTTTACGAAAATAACAATTAAATTATTTAAAAAGATGTTTTTAAAGCCAACTGGCAATAAATACAGCCCTTTTCAATAGTTTTATTCCACATAAATTTCCGTAGAATCTAACCGAAAAAAGGAATTGTATGCTTGATTGGTCCAAAACTTTGAATCTTCCGAAATTTCTAAAACAAATAATGTTTTAGGTTTAGCAGTTATCGGAGATAAAATAATTTTTGGTGGAGGGTTTTTCATGGCATTAAACAGTATTTCATTTCTTTTATTTAATTGATTATTAAATAGTTGTGCTTTTCCATAAAAAATATCGGATAAAGCATTGTAGCCATTTCCCATAAACATAATTCCAACTAAAAATAAAATAGATAAAACATTAATAATTTTCTTCGATAAGATTATTTTATCAAGTTTTTTATAATAATTAAACCAAATAGAAAGGTTGATAAACCACATCAATAGAAAGAAAAAATAGGCAACATTTAAGGTTCGATGTTGTCCTAATATTCCAGTAGCCCAATAGGCAGGAAAAACACAAATAAAAATAATTGAAAAAAGAATAGTAACAGAAACCCATGGCTTCAAATAAAAAGAATTACTGAGCCACAATGACTTTTCTTTCCATTTTTGATGAATTGGATAATATAGAATTGATGCAGAAATTAATGCTAAAGAAAACACCCAAAAAGCGGTAAATCGTACTATTTGCAATAAGGAATACTCGAATGAGTAGCTAAAATTATTATTGTTTACATAGGTTGCTTCTCTAGAAAAATTGCCTGGAGAAAAAATTAATATACCTGCAAATAATAATGAAAAAAGAAATTGAATGAAAATCTCTTTAGTTTCTTCCTTTTGATTGAGATATGAAATAATTGTTGCTAGAAATAAAAAAAAGACAATTATTAGCATGAGAACTTCATTAAAACCACAAACACAAAAGAGTAAACTTGAAAGCAGTATTTTTCCAAATAAACCTTTTTTATTTCTATCGGTAATAATTTTTATAAAAAACGCAATATAAAATACAGCACAAATTATCCCTCCAAGGTAAATAATAGCTCCAGTATACCAATATAATCCTTCGGAAATAATTGGCATATTTTGGAGAAAAAGTAAGCTTAACATCAATGATATTATTAATTGAGATGTGTTAGATAAAAAGTAAAAGATTTTTTTAACCAATAAATTGTTTCCTATCATCAATAATATAATCATCAGAAAAGGAACCAATTTATAACCTAAAATGTTGCTAAAAGAAATTGGATTTAAATAAATTAAAATGTTTGAAATATACCTGCCATTTATTTTAAAATAGGAAACATTTAGTAATTCATAAAAATTATTTTCTTGAAAATAGTTGGCAAAAATAAAATCATCGGCAATAGGCTGAGCAAAAAAACTTAAATAGCAATAAGGAAGAGTTGCCAAAAAAAGAAAAAAGAGAAAAAAATAAGATGAATTTATGTTTTTAAACATTTTTACAAATAAACACGAAAAATAGTTCAAAGGTATTTATATTTTTCGGCAAACTATTTTTTTGTTAACTCAAACATTATATCATTAATATAAAGAAAGCAATGCTGCTCCTTTTGATTCAAAGTACATATCAAAACAAACTAATACAATAGAAATATTGAAATACTCAAGTAAACTAATTAATATCACCGAAATTCATTCAGCCACATCTTTATTAGACCCAGTAGATATATTTTGTAAAATTTATAACTATTATTTAAATACTATTGGTTTAGAGAGCAGCGTTTTTAATAACGAAAACCCTCTCACAACTTAATACACACATTTTTGGGTTCGGTAAAGAATTGTAAGGCTTCAAAACCGCCTTCTCTGCCAACACCTGAGTTTTTAACTCCTCCAAAAGGGGTTCTCAAATCTCTTAACAACCAACAATTTACCCAAACAATTCCGGTGTGCAAATTTGCGGCAATGCGATGTGCTTTACTTAGATTGTCAGTCCAAACAGTAGCAGCCAAACCATATTTTGTGCTATTTGCCATCATCAACACTTCTTCTTCGGTATCGAAAGGCATAATGGTTACTACTGGACCAAAAATTTCTTCTTGGTTGGTTCTGCAATTAAAGGATAGTCCTTCAATAATAGTTGGAGCGATGTACCAACCGTTTTCAAATTCTCCTCTTAAGGTTACTTGATTTCCTCCTGCTAACACTTTTCCGCCTTCTTCCTGAGCTAAAGTGATGTAGGAAAGCACTTTTTCCATGTGCGATTTAGAAACTACCGCTCCTAAATTAGTGGAAGCATCTAAGGGGTTTCCTACTTTTAATTGCTTGGTTTTTTCTACAAAGGCATTTTTAAATTTTTGGTAAATACCTCGTTGTACAAAAATTCTGGAGCCACACAAACATATTTGCCCTTGATTGGCAAAAGAAGAATGTACCGCAGTTTTTAATGCTTTTTCAAAATCGCAATCATCAAAAATAATGTTTGGATTTTTTCCTCCCAATTCCAATGATAATTTTTTAAACATCGGTCCTGCCGTTCTGATAATTTCTGCACCTGTAACTGTCCCACCAGTAAAAGATACCACAGGAATTTCTGGATGATTCGTAATAGCTGCTCCTACTTTTGGCCCCAAGCCATGTACTATGTTCAATACCCCTTTCGGGAAACCTGCTTCTATACATAATTTTGAAAGTAAATAAGCTGTCATTGGTGTAACTTCCGAAGGTTTTGCTACTACCGTATTTCCCGCAGCTAAGGCAGGAGCGATTTTCCAACTAAACAAATACAATGGTAAATTCCAAGGAGAAATACAGCCACAAACACCAATAGGTTCTCTTAAGGTATAATTAATGGCTTGGTCTTCCATGGCATGCGATTCTGAAGCAAAATGCAAAATGCCTGTTGCATAAAACCTGAAATTACTTGCTGCT
>PFUQ01000141.1 GCA_002790175.1 Flavobacteriales bacterium CG_4_9_14_3_um_filter_32_8 | reverse complement strand
ACTTGCGGTAGCTAGGGCTTAGAGGGGGGATTGCAACATTATCTACCAATCGTTTCTTTGATCCTTTCAATTAACTCATCACCTTGGTTTTGATAAATATCTTTACCAAATCTAATTACTCCATTTCTATGCATTATACCTATTCTTCCATCTTCAATAAAAAATCTATCTTACTCACTCGCCCGGCTGTGCCGAGTGAGTATTATTTTTATCCGTCAGCTAACGGATACTTTATGTCAGAAAAAAGAAAAGCCAACACAGCACTAGCTTACTTCCCTAATGCCGAATATTATACGTTTAGTAGTGCAAATACCGAAAGTAATTTTAAAGTTGATGAATGGTGAAATTGTTAAAAACAACAGTAATATTTCTCACTCGGCACAGCCGAGCGAGTGGAAAGACGCTAAACTCACATCAGCAAAGGATTAAAATAGTTTCAGAAAATGGAATTATTACAAAAAGCTTGATGAAACAATAACAAAAATAATTTTCTAATTTATTGTTTTATAGATAAAAATACTACATTTATGAGCTAAATATCTATATTGGTCTATAAAAAATACATAGAATTAGAAAAAGCTCACCTTTATTTAATTGAAGAAGGCTTTACTATGCTGCAGTTTAAAGATCAGGTTGATTTTGAGCTCGAAGATGCCATTGAAGTAGATGATAAAACAATTGAGTTTGTTGAAGGAAAATCATTCGTAACTCTCGTTGATGCCAGAAACATAAGAAGTAATATGTCTCACGAAGCTCGTGAATTTTTTGCGACCGACAAGAAAATAGTTGCTATTAGAAAAGCACAAGCAATAGTAGTCAACAACTTGCCATCACGGTTAATTGCTAAATTTTATATGACCTTTCACAAACCTACTAATCCAATAAAAATATTTAGCGATTATCTTCAAGCCGAAGATTGGATTAGAGAACGAAAAATGGAATTGAACCAATAAAAAAACCTACTTTTAGTAGGTTTTTTTATTGGCGGAGAGACGGGGATTCGAACCCCGGGTACCCTTTTGGGGTACGCTTGTTTAGCAAACAAGTCCTTTCGGCCTCTCAGGCACCTCTCCTTTTTATTGGAAGGCAAAAGTAACAATCAATTTTTAATGTAAAAGTAAAACAACTTATTTTTTCAAATTATTATCTGCTAACAAAATGATTTAACCCAGAAAATTCACGAATTTATCTACGATAAAGTAATACCAAATTTGGGTATTACTAAATCGGGATTAACCGCTTTGCATCCCATAACCCTCCGCACATTCATAGTTTTTGCTTCGCAAATTCATGAATAAAGTGGGTTAATCTGAATAGCTGATGAATATGTCTAAATTGATTCACTGAAACAAATAAGAATATTATATTTGTTATCACTAATTTTTATCAAAAACTAACAATGAAATTTAAACACACTTCACTTTTTTCAATTTTAGTTTTATCAATTTCCTTATTTTCTTGTGGAGGAGACACAGATTCTAAAATAGAAAATGTTGGTTTTTCGAGTAACAGCGATATAGTTGTTAACCACGAGTCGGCTGACGCAACTATGTTAAACCCTTTTAATTACTCCGATGCTGGTGCCGGAAATATTTTAGCCAACATCTTCTATAGTTTATTATCGATTGATTATAACACTTTAGAAATTGTGCCTTTAGTTGCTCAAAAAAGACCAAAAATTGAGCTGACTAATGATGGCGGTATGAAAATAACTTATAACCTACGACCTGAAGCAAAATTTGATGACGGAACGCCAATTACTGCTAAAGATGTTGAATTTGCTTTAAAAGTAATCTTAAATCCTAAAGTGGATAATCCAAACCAAAAACCTTATTACGAATTTATTAAAGACATCGTTTTTTATGAAAACGACTCACTTCAATGTACTTTTATCTGTAAAAATGTTTATTTACTTGCCGAAGTTTTTAGTGGTGATTTGGTCTTGCTTCCCAAAAAAATTTACGACCCAAAAGGATTAATGGATGAGTTTACCATTAGTGATTTAGTCGAAAATAGCGAAAAATTAGCTTCCAACAAAAAAATAATTGAATTTGCTACAGCTTTTAATTCAGAGAAATACCAAAGAGATGCTGCATGGATACAAGGTTGTGGTCCTTATTTATTGGAAGAATGGCAAACGGGACAAAAAATTGTTTTAAAAAGAAAAGAAAATTGGTGGGGAGATCAATTAAAAGATCAGGGAATGTATTTTAACATTCATCCTTCAAAAATTGTTTTTCAAACTATTAATGACCAAACAACAGCTAAAGAAGCTTTAAAAGGTGGAGAAATTGATGTAATGAGAGGTATTAAAGCACAAGATTTTAATGAATTAAAAAAGACTAAAAAATTTACCGATAATTTTAATTCCTACACCCCTCCACAAATGGCTTATACCTATCTGGGAATAAATGTTAAAAAACCAATGTTTTCTGATAAAAGAACTCGCCAAGCTTTAGCTCACCTAATTGACGTTGACAAAATTATTGATGTCATTGTATTAGGCTATGGAACAAAAGCTATTGGACCTGAACATCCATCACAAAAAAAACAATTTAACAATAACATTCAACCTTACGATTTTAACCCAGATAAAGCAAAAACCTTATTGGCAGAAGTTGGTTGGAAAGATAGAGATGGTGATGGAATTTTAGACAATACCATTGCTGGAGAAAAATTAAAATTTGAACTATCGTACATCTACAACCAAGGTAACGATGCTCGGAAAGCTGTTGGATTGATGTTTCAAGAAGAAGCTAGAAAAGTTGGCATTATAGTTAACGTAGTTGCACAAGACTGGTCAATTTTTATTGAAAATAACCAGCAACATAATTTCGATATGTATTATGGAGGTTTTATCAGTTCTCCTATTCCATCAGATTATAAACAAATTTATCATACTTCCTCCTACAATGGTGGTTCTAATTACACAGGCTTTGGAAATGACGTAACTGATGCTTTAATCGACTCCATCAGAGGAGAAATTGACGAAGATAAAAGAGCTGTATTAAACTATAAATTTCAAGAAATAGTACATGATGAATGTGCCAATATCTTTTTGTATTATCCAACAGAAAAAATTGCCATTCATAAAAGATTTAGCAATACAGCAACCTCTCCTTACCGTCCCGGTTATTGGTTGGGTGGTTTTACTGTAAAATCTTTAGATTCTCCTAACTAAAAAATTATTAGTTTTATAGTTATGTTTTCCTACCTATTAAAAAGACTATTCATTTTTATCCCTACTTTACTTGCTATTTCCTTATTTACTTTTATCATTAGCATCAACGCTCCTGGCGACCCAGTAGAAACGATGCTCAATCAAAATGTTGGTGGCGATGGCAGTTCTGGAGAAAAACTAACCAATGAAAAAACATACCAAACCAAAAGGCACGAATTGGGTTTTGATTTACCTCTATTTTATTTTTCATTTACCAATGCTACTTTCCCTGATACCCTTTATAAAATTCCTAAAAAAGCACATCGAGAAATGTTACAACGGTTATCTTATAAATATGGGAAATGGAAAAATGTATCCGATTATTACCATTCACTCCAAAAATTAGAAAACAAAATAGTTGAAATAGAAATTAACGAGGAATCAACTCTTCCACTTCGAAAATTAAAAGATGCTGTAAATGTGTTGTACACTAATTATAGTGAAGAAAAAATAAGTACAACCATCAAAAATATTGAACTCAACATTTTACAAAATGGGTTGCTTAAAAAAAATTGTGAAAACGAATTCAACAACTTTATCAATTCTTACCATCACCTACTTATCGATAAAGCTGTTGCAAATAAGTATATTCCTGTAATTTATTGGTATGGACTTAACAACCAATATCATCGATGGATTTCTAAATTCATTCAAGGAGATTTTGGTATTTCATTTCAAGATAAAAGACCAGTGAGTTCTAAAATTGGAGATGCATTAAAATGGTCGATGATATTGAGTATTTCCTCCATTATCATCGCCTACTTCATTGCCATTCCGTTGGGTGTGAAATCGGCTATAGATAAAGGGAAACCCTCCGAAAAATTAATTTCTACTGGTTTATTTCTATTGTATTCGTTACCAAATTTTTGGGTAGCAACCTTGTTAATTCAATTTTTAGGTGGTGGAGGATTAAATTGGTTTCCTACTTTTGGCTTGGGTAGTCTTTCTGAAGGTGCTCCGTTTTGGGATCGTTTTTGGGAAACAGCTTATCATCTTATTTTACCCTTGTTTTGTTTAACCTATGCTTCTTTTGCATTTATATCACGACAAATGAGAGGAGGAATGTTGGATATTTTAGAACTGGATTATATCCGAACAGCAAAAGCAAAAGGTCTTAAAAAAAGAGTTGTCGTTTGGAAACACGCTTTTAAAAATTCACTTATGCCTATCATTACGTTGTTTGCCAACATTTTTCCAATGGCAATTTCTGGTTCATTTATCATAGAAATCATTTTTTCTATTCCTGGCATGGGGCAATTAACATTAAGTGCCATATATGCCAGAGATTATCCCATTGTTTTTACCGTTTTAATGTTTACCGCCATCTTAACATTAATAGGTAATTTAGTTGCTGATATTTTGTATGCTTACATTGATCCACGAATTTCATTTACTATTAAAAAATAACTGGTGAACTTTATAAAATCCATAGTATTCAGAACAAAAGTAAAGGAAGAAAAAGCCCTTCATCTTTCTAATGAACGCGAAGAATTTACTGGAAAAGAAAATGAAAGTTATTGGAGAGTTGTTAAGAAACAATTTCAAAAAAATAAAATTGCCGTTTGGTCGCTAAGAATCGTTTATCTATTTATAATCATTGCAATTCTTGCTGATTTTTTAGCCAATGAAAAGCCAATTGCTGTAAAATACAATGGAAACATTTACTTCCCTATTTTTAAAGAATATGTTGTTGATTTAGGACTCTCCAAATGGGACAAAGAACTGGTTAATGTTTCGTGGAAAGAACTAAATTATGAATGGAAAATATTGCCTTTAATTCCTTACCTTCCTAAAAATATTGACTTTTTAAACACTTCAGTTAGTCCATTTGATGAACAACAAGTAATTTCAAAAAAATGGAAACATTGGTTAGGAACTGATGCCTTAGGTCATGATGTTTTAGCTGGAATGATACATGGGACAAGAATTGCGTTGTTGGTGGGAATTATTTCTATGGGAATTGCTGCTTTAATTGGAATATTTTTTGGTGCCATTGCAGGTTATTATGGTGATGATCAATTAAAAATGAGCATTTCCTCTATTATTTTGTATAGCGTTGGTTTTGTGATTGCCCTATTTTATGCTTTTGGAGCACGAGCATACGTACTTGCCGATGCTTTAGGAAATTCATTTGGAAATTTTCTGCTTGAACTGATTATCAGCATTCTCCTATTTTTGGGAATCCTATTGGTGTTTCAATTCTTTTCATTTCTTCTTAAAAAAATACCTTTTCTTTTTCAGCCAATTACTATTCCAGTTGATATAATAATAAGTAGGTTAATAGAAGTAGTTGTTTCCATTCCTCGTTTATTTTTAATTATTTCTATTGCGGCTGTGGTAGCAAAACCCTCTATTTTTATGGTGATGATGATAATTGGATTAACCACATGGACAGGAATTGCCAGATTTACAAGAGCAGAATTATTACGCATTAGAAATCTCGAATACATCGAAGCTGCAAAAGCACTAGGTTATAAAGAGTTTAGGATTATTATCAAACATGCTTTGCCCAATGCTTTGTCGCCAATCTTAATTTCCATTGCTTTTGGTATAGCATCTGCAATTTTAATTGAATCCACTTTGTCATTTATCGGCATCGGAGTTCCAGCCGAAACCATCACTTGGGGTTCGTTATTAGCTGCAGCCCGACAAGACGCATCAGCATGGTGGTTAGCCATCTTCCCCGGATTTGCCATATTTATTACGGTTACCATTTACAATTTAATTGGTGAAGGATTAACCGATGCAATGAATCCTAAGCTGAAACAATAAAGTTTACCAAATATTATCAGTCAGCTGACTGATGATGATTTTAATACATTTGATTAGCAATAAGTCGTTTATCAGCCATATCTACCCAAATTTGGTGGATAAGGATGGTTTTGTCAGACCTATAAACATTTTTGGTAATATTATGACATGGTCATACTTTGAAGAAGAAAACATTTCTTTGTGTTGGACTATCACCCCGAATATGCGAGAACTTTGGGATGACATTATTAATAGGACAAAGCAAGACTAAATAAACAACGAAACACTAACACCCAATCTCAGTGTAGTATGTTAAAATAAAAATTACTAAGCGTTATGCTGCTAACTGACGACGAGAAAGTGGTTTTTTACCAGCCAATTTTGTTCTATACTTCGATAATCCTTTACTTCGGCTACGCTCAGTATAAACAGAATCAGGATGACATTTCTCAGTGTGACAAAAAATATAGTCTGTTAACTTTTTAACTCCTTCAACTTTTTATTTACCCACTTTCTAGTATTATCCTTTCAACTCAATTTCCTTTAAATTTTCTATTCTGTTACGAACTAAGAAATCATCGATAGTTTCAAAATGTTCAATAACTCGTTGGTTTTTAAATTCAAACACTTTTTCGGCTAAACCTTGTAAAAAATCCCGATCGTGAGAAACCAAAATTAATGTGCCATCAAAAGCCAACAAAGCCTCTTTCAGTACATCTTTCGATTTTAAGTCTAAATGATTGGTTGGCTCATCTAAAATTAACAAATTAACAGGTTCTAACAGTAATTTAACCATTGCCAAACGGGTTCTTTCTCCTCCCGAAAGGATGCTTACTTTTTTATCAATGTCGTCGCCACTAAACATAAAACGACCTAAAATATTTTTTATTTGAGTCCGAATTTCTCCTTCCGCTACTTCATCTACCGTTTGAAAAACTGTTAAATCTCCATCCAATAACGAAGCTTGATTTTGTGCAAAATAACCCACTTTGGAATTGTGTCCCAAATCGCATTTTCCTTCAAAATCAATTTCACCCATAATTATTTTTATCATGGTCGATTTTCCTTCCCCATTTCGCCCAACAAAAGAAACCTTCTGTCCTCTTTCTATACTCATGTTGGCATTTTTAAAAACTATATGTCCTCCATAACTTTTGCATAAATCACGAGCCACAACTGGATAATCACCCGAACGTTGAGCTGGTGCAAAGCGTAATTTTAAAGCTGAATTATCTACCTCATCAATCTCTATAATTTGCAATTTTTCTAACATTCGTTCTCGAGAAGTTACCTGATTAGTTTTAGAATAAGTACCTTTAAAACGCTCGATAAACGCCATGTTATCGGCAATAAATTTTTGCTGTTCCTTGTATGCTTTTATTTGGTGCAAACGCCTGTCGGCTCTCAATTGTAAATAGTGGGTGTAGTTCGCTTTGTAATCGTAAATTCTTCCCATCGTCACTTCAATGGTTCGGTTGGTCACATTATCGATAAATGCTTTATCATGAGAAATAACGATAACCGCTTTGGCTTTGTTGATTAAAAAATTCTCTAACCAAACAACAGATTCAATGTCAACGTGATTGGTGGGCTCGTCCAATAAAATTAAATCTGGCTTTTGCAGTAAAATTTTTGCCAATTCAATTCGCATTCTCCAGCCCCCACTAAATTCGTTGGTTGGTCTTGTAAAATCGGAACGTTTAAATCCTAAACCTTGCAATGCTTTTTCCACTTCCGAATCATAATTAATTTCTTCTATCGAATAATATTTCTCTCCCAACGTAGTTACCTTTTCTATGATTTTCATGTAAGCATCCGAATCATAATCGGTACGAGTTTCCAACTCCTTGTTTAGACGATCTATTTCATCTCGCATCTCAAAAATCTGACGAAAAGCTTTTGCTGTTTCTTCAAAAACGGTGCAATTATCGTCTGTTAATAAATGCTGTGGTAAATAAGCAATTACGGCATCTTTCGGACAACGAACATTTCCTCTAGTTGGTTTTTGCAAGCCTACAATAATTTGCATGATGGTAGATTTACCTGCACCATTTTTGCCCATCAAGGCAATTTTATCATTGTCGTTAATGGCAAATGTTACATCACTAAACAAGGTTTGCCCACTAAACTCCACTCCTATTGCATCTACAGATATCATATCGGTTTTTTTTAAGAAATGCGAAATTATTAAAAAGCAAGTTACGATAAGCGATTCACGTGCAATATCTTATCTATTAATTCAAAACTTAGCAACACATATCAAAATTTCAGATGCTATTAAAAAACTGATATCAACTGTAGTGGAAATAACAGCAATTGAAAAGGGAGCTATTTTAGTAAAGGAAGGAAATTCTTGTAACGAGCTTTTTTATTTAAATTCGGGATTATTTAGAAGTTTTTATACCCGAGAAAAAGGCGATGAAGTTTCCATCACATTTTTCAAGAAGATGAATTTTTTACCAATGTAAAAGGGTTTATTAATTCTGTTAAATCAACAGAAACATTCGAAGCATTAGAAAATTCAAGTATTTGTCGCATAAAAAGAGATAATTATTGGAAAATAATGAGTGAAAATCCTATTCTTTCCCCTATCAATTCTCAAATTATAAATAACCATAGAATTGAGTTGGAAGAGCGAATTAAAATGTTGCAATGTTTAACTGCAAAAGAAAAATACCTATTTTTTGAATCCAATTATCCAAAGCTTATGAACCACATTCAACTCAGTCATATTGCATCATTTTTAGGTATTCGCCTCGAAACTTTGAGTAGAATTAGAAAAAATCTATTGTTGGATAAATAAGATTTCTTTAAAGTTATTCAACATTCATTCATTATTTGACAAATGTCAACTGTTAAAATAAAAAGTTGCTTTAATATTGAGCAACATATTTACATTAATATTAATTGGCAAATTCTATTCAACCTAGTAAACATAAATTAGCAAAACGTATTGTAAATAATTGTGAACTTTATAACAAAGAGTTTGATAACTTAATGAAACTTGATTATCATTAAGTGGCTTTGATATACAATTCATTTTTTGTTGCATTAATCATTAAAAAAAACAAAGAAAGGCTAAAACTAACTTTACAATCCGAAATTTGAGGTTACTTTTACCATTGTGTAAATCACTTCTTTTTAAGTATGTCTAAAATAGGTCATAATATATATATTGCAACGCTAGTAGCCATTACTTTTTTTGTGTTTTTTTATCTTTTGTTTAAGGGTTTGTCGTACTACCAAGTTAATATTGAAGAACGATTTTTTCATCCCGATTACCAATCGCTTAAACCAAGTGGTATTTTTGGACATGGTATAGGTATTATTGGAACTCTTTTAATCATTATTGGTGTTTCCATATATATGATTAGAAAACGAGTGAAATACTTTGCCCATTTTGGTTATTTAAAACATTGGTTGGAGTTCCATATCTTTTTGTGTACTGTCGGTCCAATCATGGTACTTTTTCATACTTCCTTTAAATTTGGAGGGGTAGTTTCCATTAGTTTTTGGAGCATGGTTGCTGTTTTTTTAAGTGGAATTGTTGGTCGATTTATTTACATTCAAATACCTAGAACCATTGAAGGTAGAGAATTAAGTTTAACTGAAGTTAAAAACCTAAAAACAGATGTTGGTGGAATATTAAACACTACAGCAAACCTAGATGAATCGAGTTATCGTGAAATTATAGAGTTGACAAAAAAGAAAATTGAGGTTTTACAAGGCAACTTTATCACCAACTATTTTAAAAATTATTTCGACGATAAAAAATCTATTCGAAGAGCAGAAACATTATTAAAAAATAGTAATATCGACAAAAGTGGCTACAAAAAAATAATGCAAATACTCCAAAGCGAAATTTCATTAAACCGTAAAATTGACCGCTTAACCACTATGAAAAACATGCTCAAATATTGGCATGTAA
>PFUQ01000140.1 GCA_002790175.1 Flavobacteriales bacterium CG_4_9_14_3_um_filter_32_8 | reverse complement strand
TTGAAAAAAATGATGGAAATTTTAAAAGAAAATTTCTTGTATCATTTTTTCTTTAACTTTTTTTAATGGAATTTTTACCAAAATAGATGCAAAATCAACCAAAATTAGCTTTTATAAGGAGTGACTAAATAAGATAATCGAAACAAAAAAAACTCGTTGAAAAATCAATGAGTTTTTTTTGGTAATAATTTATCAATTATGCTTCTATACTGACTTTAGGAGCAGCAGCCATAATTTCTTGGCTAGCCCCTTCTGCAAATTGTTCGAAGTTTTTAACAAATTCTTCTGCCAATTGATTGGCTTTTTTGTCGTAAGCAGCTTTATCTTTCCAAGTATTTTTTGGATTAAGAATTTCTGTAGGAACATTTTCGCATTCTGTTGGCATTGCTAAACCAAAAACAGGATGAGTTTCAAAATTTACAGCAGCTAATTTCCCTGTTAAAGCAGAGGTAATCATTGCTCGAGTATATTTTAAGCTAATTCTTTCCCCAACTCCATAAGCACCACCAGACCAACCGGTGTTAATTAACCAAACATTAACTCCATTTGCACTCATTTTTTTACCTAACATATCAGCATATTTTGTTGGATGTAAAGGCATAAATGGAGCTCCAAAACAAGTAGAAAAAGTAGTTTGTGGTTCAGTAATTCCTGCTTCAGTTCCAGCAACTTTTGCAGTGTATCCAGAAATAAATTGATACATGGCTTGACCTGGTGTTAATTTAGAAATTGGAGGCAATACTCCAAAAGCATCAGCGGTTAAAAAGAAAATATTTTTTGGATTTTTACCAATAGAATCTTCTTTATAATTATCAATGTGATAGATAGGATAACTTACTCTGGTATTCTCGGTTACTTCTTTATTGGTATAATCAACATGAGTAGTTCCTTCATAAAATCTAACATTTTCTAATAATGAGCCAAATTTAATAGCATCAAAAATTTGAGGTTCTTTTTCGGCTGAAAGGTCGATTACTTTTGCATAACAACCTCCCTCAAAATTAAAAACTGAATCATCGCTCCAACCATGTTCATCATCACCAATTAATTGTCTGTTTGGATCGGAAGATAATGTTGTTTTTCCAGTACCAGATAAACCAAAGAAAATAGCAGTATCACCTTCTTTTCCTACGTTAGCAGAGCAATGCATTGATAATACATTTTTTTGGTGAGGCATGATAAAATTTAAAGAAGAGAAAATTCCTTTTTTAATTTCACCAGTATAACCAGTTCCACCAATTAAAATTATTTTTCGTTTAAAATTTAAAATGGCAAAATTATGTTGTCTTGTTCCGTCAATTTCAGGATCTGCCATAAAACCTGGAGCACAAACTATTGACCATTCTGGAGTAAATTTTAAGATTTCTTCTTTTGTTGGTCTTAAAAACATATTAAATGCAAATAAGTTTAACCAAGCTTGCTCGGTAACCACTCTAACATTCATTCTGTATTTTTGGTCTGCACAAACGTATGAATCTCTAACATAAACATCTTTTCCTCCTAAATATGCAGTAACTCTATTGTAAAGTGCATCAAATTTTTCTGGAGAAAATTTGATGTTGGTTTTTCCCCACCAAACTGCATTTTCAGTAATTTCATCACACACAATAAATCTATCTTTAGGCGATCTTCCAGTAAACTCTCCAGTATCAACCATCAATGATCCTGTGTCTGTTAATTCACCTTCTCCTCTTAAAATGGTTTCTTCTACTAATTGTGATGGGTCTAAATTCCATAAAGCAGTTTCAACATTTTTTAAGCCAAGTGTTTCTATTGTGGCATTTTCTGCTTTAAATCCAAATTCATTCATAATTTGATTATTTCGTTAAACTTATTTATTTTATACAAGTATAAAACCCTTAATGGGTTTATATTTTGCAAAGGTCTGAATACTCAACGAAAAATCAAAAAATGCAATTATCTTTTATGAACTTTTAGATACCGATTATTTATTAAAAGTGATATGTACCATGTCTGAACCACCTGCTAACTCCTCTATTGAGCTAATAAACTTCTTTTTTTGGCTTGTTGATAAGTTTTTTAGGGTAAAATTGTAATCAATTTCCCCTTCACGACCCCAGCCTTTTTTTACAGGAGTAACGTCAGTATTGTTTTCTTTATTAAAAGAAATTAAAAAGTTATCAATTTTATCTTTTAACTTAGTGTCAATTCCAGCACCTTTACTAATAAAAGAAATAACCATATCATAACCGAGAATTTCAGCATTGCTTTTGATGTTATCATTTTCCGAATTACTTGGTAGAATTTTTTCTGCACCCATAGCTTGTTCTGATTTTTTACAGGCATACATGCCTGTTGTTGCAATTAACAATATAAAAAGTAGATTTTTCATAAGATGTTATTTTTTATTTTATTGCTAGATAACAAATAGCTTGCCATTAAATAATGGTACAAATAAAATAAAATAAAATTTAAAAATGGTTAGTATTTCAGTAAATTCGGCATTATAAAATTAGAAATATGAGAAATTTAATACTTATTGCATTATTATTAGGTGTATTTGGTTCAATTTTCGGTCAAGAAAAGAAAATAATTACATTAGAAGATATCTGGAAAAACCATCAATTTAGTCAAGAAACCATTTCTGGTTTAAGGTCGATGAAAGATGGTTCAAATTATACCGTGTTAGAAACTATAGGTGATGGACGTTCAATCGTGAAGTATTCATATTTAGATAAGAATAAACAAAAAGTAATTGTTAATGCATCCGATTTAGTTTACCAAGATAATTTAATTAAAATTGATGATTATCAGTTTAGTTCGGATGAAACCAAATTGTTAATTGCTACTGAAGATGAATCGATATATCGTCACTCTTCAAAATCTCATTATTTTATTTATGATTTAGTTACAAAATCACTTACAAAACTAACAACAGGAAGTAAGCAACTATATGCTACATTTTCGCCATTGGCGAATAAAGTGGCTTTTGTAAAAGATAATAATTTGTTTTATAAAGATTTAACAACTGATAAAGAAGTTCAAATTACAACAGATGGTGCATCCAACAAAATTATGAATGGAGTTTCAGATTGGGTTTATGAAGAAGAGTTGGTTTTGGTTAAAGCATTTGAATGGTCTCCCGATGGAAATAAAATTGCTTTTTATCGATTTGATGAAAGCGGAGTTAAAGAATGGTTGATGCAACTATATGGTCCACTTTATCCAAGTGAAGAACGATTTAAATACCCAAAAGCAGGAGAGGATAATTCAAAAGTAGCTATTTATTTTTATGACGTACCAAGTACCCAAACAACAAAAGCAAATATTGGTAATAATTATGAATACATTTCTAGAATTAACTGGACCAATGATTCTAAAAATCTAGCAATTCAAAGCTTAAATCGTCATCAGAACGATTTAATTATTCATTTAACGGATGCATTAACAGGAGAAAGTAAAATTATTTACCAGGAACAAAATGATAAGTACGTTGAAGTTCCTACGTCTGATTTTTTGACCACTAAAAATCAATTTACAATCACCAGCGAGAAGGATGGTTATAATCATATTTATTTGTATGATATTTCAGGAAAACTAATCAATCAAATTACCAAAGGCAATTGGGATGTTACTGGTTATTATGGGGTTGATGAAAAAAATGGGATAATTTATTACCAATCTGCTGAAGTAACTCCAATGGAACGACAAGTTTATTCCATCAAATTAAATGGGTCTTCCAAAAAACAATTGACAATCCTAAAAGGAACAAATGATGCTGATTTTAGTACCTCATTTAAATATTTTATTAATTACCACACTTCGGCAAATACTCCTAACTTTATTACATTAAACGATAATAAGGGAAAGGTTAAAAGTATTCTTGAAGATAATTTTGAGTTAAAAGATAAATTAACTAAAGTTGAACTTACTAAAAAAGAATTTTTTAAAATTAATGTTAATGGTAATGAGTTAAATGCATGGAAAATTTTACCTTCAAATTTTGATGAAACCAAAAAATATCCTGTATTAATGTATGTTTATGGTGGACCTGGTATTAACACTGTAAATGATGCTTGGGAAGGAAACAATTACTTTTGGTTTCAACTATTAGCAAGCAAAGGATACATTGTTGTTTCGGTAGACAATAGGGGCACTGGGGCTAGGGGAGAGGCTTTTAAAAAAATTACCTACCTACAATTAGGAAAATATGAAACAGAAGACCAGATTGCGAGTGCAAAATATCTAGCAACTTTACCCTATATTGATGGAAGCAGAATTGGAATTTTTGGTTGGAGTTACGGTGGATATATGTCTTCGCTTTGTATTACTAAAGGTGCCGATGTTTTTAAAACAGCAATTGCAGTTGCTCCAGTAACCAATTGGAGATTTTATGACAACATTTACACCGAAAGATATATGCAAACTCCACAAGAAAATGCAGCAGGTTATGATGACAATTCTCCAATTAACCATGTAGAAAAATTAAAAGGAAATTATTTATTAATTCACGGAATGGCAGATGATAATGTTCACTATCAAAATACTACGGAAATGATTTCAGCTTTAATCAACGCCAATAAACAATTTACACAAATGTCTTATCCCAACAAAAACCATGGTATTTATGGAGGAAATACAAGACTTCATCTTTATAATTTAATGACCAATTTTATTTTAGAAAATTTGTAATTCATTTTTATATATTTGTACGCGTAACTAAAATTATTAAATATGACAACAGAATCAATTAAAAAAGGACATCCAAAAGCACTCTATACGCTTTTTGCGACTGAAATGTGGGAACGTTTTAGTTATTATGGCATGAGAGCTTTATTAACGCTGTATCTTACAGCTGAATTAGTAAATGGTGGATTTGGATTAGACAGAGAAGAATCCTTAGCACTATATGCAATTTTTACTGGATTGGTTTATTTAACTCCTATACTTGGGGGTTGGGTAGCTGATAATTTTTTTGGTAAAAGAAAAACTGTTTATATTGGTGGACTCGTAATGGCAGTTGGTCAGTCTTTACTTGCTGGAAGTGCATTTATGGCTCACACGTTAGATGTTGAAACTCGTCTTTTTCTTTTTCATTTAGGCTTAGGGGTTCTTATTATTGGTAACGGATTTTTTAAACCAAATATTTCAACTATTGTTGGTGATTTTTATGATGATAACGATCCTAGAAAAGATTCAGCTTTTAATATTTTCTACATGGGAATTAACCTTGGTGCTATTTTAGGGCCATTTGTAGCTGGAGCATTAGGTGAAAATGTTTCTTGGGGTTATGGTTATTTATCAGCTAGTGTTGGTATGATAATAGGTGTCCTTTGGTTAAAAATGCGAGAACATTCACTCGAACAAAAAGGTCTTCCACCTAATTCTCCTTCAGATAAATTCGTTTTAGATAAAAAAGATTGGCGTGATATTTTTATTTATGCTATTGGATTAGTTTTATCGACCCTTTTTGTTATTTATGTTTGGGGTTTATTACCTGAAAAAGTAACAAGTATTGTAACTTATGTGGGTTTTATAGCCGGAATTATTGCTTTAGCTTATGTTATTTATAAAGGAACAAATGGTTCGGAAGAATGGAGTAGAATGGTTGTGATTTTAGTGCTTGCATTTTTTAACATTGCTTTTTGGGCTGGATTTGAACAAGCTGGAGGTACTATGAACTTGTTTGCAGCTGAAAATACAAACAGAATGGTGTTTGGATGGAATGTGCCAGCAACATGGTTCCAAAATGTTAATCCAATAGGAATTTTAATATTTGCACCAATTTTTTCTGTTATGTGGTTAAAACTAGATGCCTTAAAATTCAACCCTAGAACACCTTTAAAATTCGCAATAGGATTATTTTTAGGAGCTTTAGCTTTCTGGATTATGACACAAGCAAGTCATGCTGCCGAAGGAGGAAATATGGTTTCACCATGGTGGTTGGTTGCAGTTTATGTGATTTTAACATTTGGTGAATTGATGTTATCTCCAATAGGGCTCTCCATGATAACCAAATTAGCACCTTCCAAATTAGGTTCAATTGTAATGGGGTTATGGATGGCAAGTTTTGCTGCAGGTAATTATTTAGCAGGAATGCTAGAAAGTATTTTACATAAATACAATTTTGAGTTATATCCTTTTATTACTATGTTAATGATAGGTTCAGGAATATCATTATTGCTTCTTTCTCCTATTCTTAACAAGTTTATGAAGGGTATCCATTAATGATTTGATAACACAAGTTATATATTTTAAAAACTCAAGTAATTTATTACTTGAGTTTTTTTATAATTATTAACGATAAAAAGAATTCCAAATATGAATAAAGTAGATAACGATTTTTTTAAAACACAAGTATTAGGTCACCCTGCAGGTTTATTTGTGTTATTTTTTACAGAAATGTGGGAACGCTTTTCCTTTTATGGAATGCGTGCTTTGTTGGTTTTGTTCTTGGTAAGTTCTTTTGGTATTGGTGGTTGGGATTGGCCTCGGGAAAATGCACTCGCTTTATATGGAACCTATATCGCCATGTTATATTTAACTCCAATCATTGGTGGAATTTTAGCTGATAAATATTTAGGGAACAGAAGAGCTGTTATTATTGGTGCGATTATAATGACATTAGGTCATGCAAGTATGGCTATTGAATCCAATCCATTTTTTCTTTATTTAGGTTTATTCTTATTAATTGCAGGTACAGGTTTTTTTAAACCTAACATGACTTCATTTATCTCTGTTCTTTACAAAGATTTTCCTGAGAAAAAAGATGGTGCTTATACTATTTTTTATATGGGAGTTAATGCTGGAGCTTTTTTAGGAATAATGCTTTGCGGTTATTTAGGCGAAGTACTCGGTTGGAGTTGGGGTTTTGGCTTAGCAGGAATTTTTATGTTGTTAGGGTTATTACAGTTTGTTTTGGCACAAGGTATTTTTGGAGATGTTGGTAAAAAGCCGAATAAAATAGAGATAACGATTGAAGCAGATGACCATAAAATAGTTGAAGACAAACTAAACCCATTTACTTTCATTGATAAAATTATGATAACAATAATTGCAGTTGCTGGGTTAACATGGGTAATTAATGATCCTATAAAGAAGATTGCTAATTATAATGTTTTTAGCATTGGCGAATCAGATTTATCAAATTATGTCATCATAGCAACTTTAATGTTATTTGTATTTTTATTGGGTTCAAGAATTGTGAGATATAGTAAAATTACAAGAGACAAAATGATTGCTGTTGTTATTTTTGCATTTTTTATTATTTTCTTTTGGGCTTCTTTTGAGCAAGCAGGTGGCTCTATGAGTATTTTTGCAAAAGATTATACCAATAGGATTTTGTCAGGCAATTCTGCACTAATTTTTAATATTGTAGATGTTATCATAACTGTTGTACCTATCGCAATTATTACTTATGTTCTCTTTTTGTTGTTTAAACAAACTTTTAAAAAATATCTATACTCCAACTTAATTTTAGGATTTAGTTTTATTTTGATTTGGGGCTTAATAACATTTAAGATTTATAACAATTTTAGCACCTACGCTTATGAAATTTATTATCCTACTTATCAAGTCACTTCCATCAATGAAAAAGGGGAAGAAACCACTAAAATTGTTGTAATAACTGCTGCTACAGATGTGCCTCCAAATACAGTTATCGGTCAAGAAACAACTTTAATTAGGTCAACAAATGATTTTATTTTAAATGATAAAATTTCTATTATTGATATAGATAAAAAAGGTGAAAATTATAAATATATTACAGAAGATAAAGCGCAACATATTTCAACAAGTATTTCAGCAACTGTTGTGAAGAAAAGAGATAACGAAATTCAAATACCAGCTACTTGGTTTTTAATACTAAACTCCTTATTTATCATTGCTTTTGCACCTTTATTTTCTAAATGGTGGGAAAGTCAATACAATCCTCAACCAGCCAACAAATATGCCATTGGTTTGTTTTTCTTGGCAATCGGTTTTGCCTTTTTGGCTTATGGAGCTTCAGGAATACCTCAAGGTGCAAAATCAGCATCAGTTAGCATGGTTTGGTTAATTTGTGCTTATTTATTTCATACCATGGGAGAACTCTGTGTTTCACCAGTTGGACTTTCTTATGTCAGTAAATTAGTGCCACCTCGTATGATTGCATTTATGTTTGGAGTTTGGTATTTAGCCTTAGCTATTGGTAATAAAACATCTGGAAAAATGGGAGGAATGATTGATGAAATAACCGCAAAATATGACGTTTCGACTTTCTTTTTAATATTTACCATTGTACCTATCATTATTGGTATTATTGCATTATTATTGAATCCTATTTTAAAAAAATTAATGCACGGAGTAAAATAATTTTGTAATTTGGTATAGAAATTGATTTGATTCAAAAAAAAATAATTTATGAAAATTTTAAAAACAATAACTGTATTTTTTCTGATGTTAGTAGTATCTCCAATATTTGCCCAAGTTGGGGTTATAGCAAACACTTCAGAATACAAAGCTCATGCTGATGGCTGGTTAGTGAATTTGGAAGAGGCACGTTTATTGTCTCTTAAAACTGGCAAACCGATAATGGCAAATTTTACTGGTAGTGATTGGTGTGGTTGGTGTAAAAAATTAAAGTTTGAAGTTTTTGATAAAGATGAATTTAAAAAATGGGCAGAAAAGAATGTCGTATTACTTGAATTAGATTTTCCAAAAAAATTTCAATTGCCCGAAAATATTAAGCAGCAAAATGCTGGTTTGCAGCAAGCCTTTCAAGTAACAGGTTATCCAACCATTTGGGTGTTTAATTTAGGTAAAGACGATAAAGGTCAATATACTATTGAATCCTTAGGAAAAACAGGTTATGTGAATGGTGTCGCAGCATTTACTGATGGTGTTGATGCTATGATTAAACAAGCAAAAGAGAAGAAAAAATAATAATTTTTAATCTCTAAAAAAACAAAATACCCTAAACCAAAAATAAAATCAAAAGCCATCCGTCAGCTGACGGATGGCTTTTGATTTTAAAATCGATTAACTCAGTTTAAGCAAACACTTCATTTGCTTTAAAATGAAAATTACTTTAGATGTATGTTGAATTCTTAAATTACTTTTGTTCGAGAACAAGGATAAACACTAGATAGAAATAAAAATTGTTACCAGTTTGTGTTATACTACTAAACACATGTCAGTTGAATTTTAAAAAAGAAATATTCCAAGTTATTCAATCTAACAAAGAAAAAGGGATTGAATTATTATTTGAGCTTTATTCACAAAAACTCAATAATTATGCTATTTATAATTGGAAAGTAAATGAAGATGTTTCTTGGGATTTGATTTACAAAACCATTTACAAAGTAGCAGAAACAATTAATTTGTATGAGTTTGAAAATGAACAGAAATTCGGTTCATTCATTTTTAAAATTTTCATCAATTATTTACGAAACCATTTTAGGGATACTAAAACAGCCAATCAAGGAGTAGAAGAAGTTGAATTGAGCAATCAAATAATTAATGGTTATCAGCATGAAGAACAGGCTATTTCTCCGAATGAAAAATTAAAATCTTTACAATTAGAATTAGACCTATTGGAAGATTGGCAACGCATTTTATTGTTGCTAAGAAGCCAAGGAATGACTTACAAAGAAATTTCGAGATATGTGGACAAGCCAGAAGAACAGCTAAAAGTGTATTACGCACGATTAAAAGAACAACTGACTAATAAATTAATTAACAAACAAACTAAATTCAAAAGAAATGCTAAATAATAATCCAACAAATGCAGATGAAATGGACTTGTTGCTTAAACAATTTTTTTTAGAATTAGATTTTAATTTACCTAAAAACGAAGCCATGTTAACCATAATCTCATCTCACACATTAGGAATAAATACTTCTATCCAAACATCAACTCTTCTTACACTTTTAAAATTGTTGAGAAACAAATTATTTATTGCAATG
>PFUQ01000167.1 GCA_002790175.1 Flavobacteriales bacterium CG_4_9_14_3_um_filter_32_8 | reverse complement strand
ATATCGAATTAACTGAAGAAATAGCTGAGGGTATTTATTCTAACTTGGCAATTATTAGTCATTCTAATTCTGAATTTGTAATTGATTTTATTAAAGTAATGCCAGGCATGCCTAAAGCTAAAGTTAAATCTAGAATCTTAATGACTCCTGAACATGCTAAAAGGTTGGTTATTGCTCTTCAAGACAACATCCAAAAATATGAAGCCGTGCATGGTAAGATTAAAGACCTTGGACCTAGTGGAATACCAATGAATTTTGGTGGGCCAACTGCAGAGGCTTAATAAATTTTTAATTTTCTTTAAAGGGAAGCTTAACTATTAAGCTTCCCTTTTTTTTTGTATTTTTATAGCTAATATGTACAAAGAAAATTTTAATATAAAATCATGGGCGGAAGAAGATAGACCTCGTGAAAAATTAATGTTAAAAGGTAGAAATTCCTTATCAGATGCCGAATTAGTTGCAATATTAATAGGTTCTGGGAGTAGAAAAGAAACTGCCGTTCAATTGTCAAAAAAAATTTTATCCTCCATTAATAATGATTTAAATAAACTTGGAAAACTAACTATTAGTGATTTTACAAAATTTAATGGAATTGGCGGAGCCAAAGCAATAAGTATTATAGCAGCTCTTGAATTAGGTAGAAGAAGGAAAGATACAGAAGTGGAAAAAAAAGAAACTATAAAATCGAGCAATGATGCCTATGCTATTATGCAAAATGTATTAAGCGATTTACCGCACGAGGAATTTTGGGTCGTTTACCTTAATAGAAAAAATGAAATCTTAAAAAAAGAAAATATAAGTAAAGGAGGGATAAATGGAACAGTTGCTGATATAAAAATCATATTTAAACATGCCATTGAGCAATTAGCCTCGTCAATTGTTTTATTCCACAACCATCCATCAGGAAGTATAAACCCTAGTAATGAGGACATGAAATTAACTAAAAAAATTAAAGAAACAGGTATTTTAATAGATACACCAGTTATAGATCATATCATCATTGGAGAAAAAAAATATTATAGCTTTGCAGACGAAGGAATTCTTTAACTTACAATAAAAAATTGATTTTAATCTATTCTCATAAAATAACACCTCGCCTTAACTATATCTTTAAAACTATTTTTTTAGATATACTTCAAGTTAATGTTGCATTTACCAATAGAATTGAAGCGTTCGAGAATTCAGAAAATGTAAAAATTAACTACTCCACTACTCCATTAAATTCTGGTTTATTTTTTCAGAGTTCACCACTACTTTTTGAAACAGGAATAAAAGAACAAACTATTACCATTTTTGAGTTTGAAGGCAATACGTGTTTTTTTAAAGTCGGAAAAGATTCCCAATTCCCTTTCGATCCTTTTGCTGCAAGTTTTTATTTAATAAGTAGATACGAAGAATATTTACCACATATTAATGATAAAGATGAACGATTTTTAGCATCAGAAAGTTTAGCTTTTCAAAATAATTTTTTAGCTACTCCAGTAGTAAATTATTGGATTAACGCAATAGAAAAAAAAGTAGAAACCCATTATCCAAATTTTAAATTTAAAAAAAGAACCTTTAAATTTATTCCAACAATAGATATTGATAATGCCTACGCATATCGACATAAAGGGTTTATTAGAATAACAGGAGGGTTATTAAAATCTCTTTTAAAAGAACATAATTTTATGAAACGATTAAAAGTAATTTTAGGTCAACTACCCGACCCTTATGATACTTTTAATTACCAACATGAAATTCATAAAAAATACAATACTTCTCCAATCTATTTTTTTTTATTAGGTGATTATGGCTTAAATGATAAAAATATTCCTGTAAAAAATAAAACTTTTATCTCCTTAATTAAATCTATTTCCGATTATTATGAAGTTGGAATCCACCCCTCCCATGCCTCAAATTATAACTTAAAAACGCTTTCAACAGAAATAAGAAGGCTTCAAAATATAACTCATAGAAAAACTACAAAAAGCAGGCAGCATTTTCTGAAATTAAACTTTCCAAATACCTATCGCCATTTAATCGATAACAATATTCAAGCTGATTATACCTTAGGTTATTCAGAAAAAAATGGCTTCAGAGCAAGTATTTGTAATCCTTTTTACTTTTATGATATTGATACCGAGGTAGAAACAAAACTCAAACTATACCCTTTTACATTAATGGATGCTACTTTTCAATATTATGAAAAATCTTCGCCAGAAATAGCCACTACTCAAATAAAAGAATTCATACAAAAAGTTAAAGATGTTAATGGTACTTTTATAAGTGTTTGGCATAATGAATCTCTATCTGATGAAGGAATATGGGAGGGCTGGAAAAAAGTTTATGAACAAATGCTTAATGAATCATTAAATAATAAATAAAATGGAAATAATTAACCTAGGAACAACTAATTCTATTTTTAATCAATTTATCTCTGAAATTAGGAATGTTGACGTCCAAAATGATAAAATGCGATTTAGAAAAAATTGTGAACGAATGGGTGAAATATTTGCCTACGAAATCAGTAAAACTTTTTCATTTTCAAAAAAAGCAATCGTAACTCCTTTAGGCACCTCAGAAATTAATTTATTAGATGAACAACCTGTGCTTTCAACCATTTTAAGAGCAGGATTACCCTTGCATCAAGGACTATTAAATTTCTTTGATAATGCTGAAAATGCTTTTATCTCAGCCTATAGGAAGCATCGTAAAGACGGAACATTCATTATTGAAGCAGAATATTTAGCTAGCCCAAGTATCGCTAACAAAACAGTTATTTTATCAGATCCTATGCTTGCTTCTGGTTCTTCTATAGTTGTTGCTTACCAATCATTATTAGAAAAAGGAAAACCAAAAAAGTTGCATTTAGTTACTTTGATAGCCAGTGTTCAAGGAATTGAATATATTAAAAAAAATATGCCTGAGAATACCACCTTATGGGTTGGTGCTATTGATGATGAATTGACTGCTCAATCTTATATTGTTCCAGGTCTAGGAGATGCAGGCGATTTAGCTTTTGGATTAAAAGAATAATGATGGATTTGCACGCCTACATTATTGTATTTTTTACTGCAGCAACTAAATTTCTAGCTTCCCCATTTATTGGAATAAATGGTTTTGGTTTAAGCTTATTAGATACTTTTTTAACTGTTACTTCTGGAGGGATTTTTGGAACAATTGTATTTTTTACATTCGGGAAAATATTGATTAAGTTTAGTCAAAAAATAAAAAGAGCAAAGCTTGAAAAATTAAAGAAATTAGGAAAACCACTTCCTAAAATGATGACTAGGATGAATAAATTAATTATTAAAACTAAACACTTGTTTGGTGTATGGGGAATAGCTTTTTTAACAGCATCAATTCTATCAATACCTATCGGTTCAATAATTTGTGAGAAATTTTATAGACATAAAAAGTCGACAATTTTTATCGTTTTCCTTTTTGTCATTATTAACTCGTTACTTCTAAGTTTATTAGCGAGCTCATTTCCAACAATAGGAAAATAGAAATTACTCTAAGCTCTTTTTATTAAAAATAATATAACCGAAGTGAAATAATAAAGACCAGTGTTCTTCATATTTATCATAATAATTTAAATTGATGGCTAAAGGTCCAATTGGTGAATTATAAACTAAGGAAGAAGAAAGAATAAATTGTTGATCAGACCAAACATTTCCATAAAAAGCTTCCTTATTATTATTTTGTAGAATTTGTTGGTAAGGTTGAAATAAATATCCTTCAAACCGTAATTGGAACTTTTTTAAAACCTGATAAATATTTTTAACTCCCAAAGCAAAATAAGAATGAGCTCTTAAGTTCTCTTGAAACAAGGTTTTACTCTCTGAAAGAGGTTGAAATGCCGGAGCCGATAGTACAGAAGCCGTATAATTATTAAAAAATGGTTGGTTACTAAGAACTCCTTCTCCAAATAAACCAAACCTAACTTTCCCCTCATCATTAAAATATTTATCGAAAGTAACTTTAAATTGAAACCAATTTAAAATGGTATCAAAATTATCTTTAATAATGGATGTTGATCCTGGAGTACTATGTTCCTCACCTCTGATAAAACGGGTGCAAATTGAAAAAAAACTTCCTCGAGAAGCATATTGTTTTAAATCTAACGAATTTCTTTCAAAAGTAAGAGCTGTTGAAAAATTTCTAAACCTAGTTTTATCAGTGGTATCAGTTGATAAAAATTGTTTAGTTTGATAGTAATTATTTACCAATTCTCCTGCTGTTCCATCAATAATAATTTTCCCTTTATAAGCGATAGGAAAAGCTATTTCCGATTTAAAATAATTGTCATTTACAACCAAAAAAGATGGGCGAGTATCTTCAAAAAAAGTTGTTTTACTTTTAAAGTAATCCCATCCATCAATGGTATAGGTTGTTTTCCAATAAAAAGGAATCTGAAACGGAAAATCGAATCTAAAACCACCCGAAAGTGAATTATGTAACTTCCCAAAATAAGTGTTGGCTAACACAGATATAGCTGTTTTACTTAAAACATTATACTGTAATCCAATATAAACTTCATTAATAGGTCTAGAGGAATATACCCCACCAAAAGAAACAAATAAATCTTTTTCTTTTTTAGCCAATAGTTTTAATGTAAAATAAGTTGATTCTTTGTTATATTTCGCTAAAGGATAAATTGATTTTATTTTGTCATCTGAAGACACTTTTATATATTCCGATTTTAACTCTTCCGCACTAATAGTGTCCCCTTTAAACCTTAATGATTTCCTAATGTATTTGTTTTGAGAGTCAGTCAATCCACTCACTTCAATATCTTCAAAAACTAATTTTGGTAACTTCTTTTTATATACTTTTCTTCTTTCTTCTAGTTCATTTTTATCAACTCTCCTATTAATATCATTTTTCAAATCGGCAATTTTTTTGAGTGTGGCATCATAACCTATTTGAATCAATTTTTTATTATTGTCGAAATCAAATAAAGAAAATTCTGCTGCCTCAGGCTCTATTAATATTGAATTATCACATGAAATAGAATAATCTCTATTGTCAACAAGAATAGCTTTTATTTGAGAAATTATATTGTCCTCATTTGGTGCAGAATAACTGGAAGAAACATTACTTCCTATAATATAATCTGGTAAATAATCATTATACATGACATCGGAAGGGAAATTATTGTATAAACCACCATCAAATAACAACTTTCCCTCTGCTGTGATTGGTGATAAATATAATGGATAAGCAATTGAAGCCCTAACAGCAGTTGACAAATCTCCTTCTCTTAAAATTACTGATTTTTTAGAAATTATATCTGAAGCCACACATCTAAATGGAATAAATAAGCTATCAAAATTGTTATTTGCAAATGCAGTAGAGGGAGCAAAATAGCTCATTAATCCGTAATTAAGTGAAATTGGTGATATTAAATTGGTGGGTAAACTAGTTTCAAAAAGTGTATCCATAGCTAACTTGAATGTAACCAAGGATGGATTGTTATTTTTTTCCCTTAAATAATAACTATATTTTTGATCAAGATTTCCTTCTGCCCAATCTTTAAATTGGGTAGATAAAAATATATCTTCTATTTCCTGTGGTGAGTATCCTGCTGCATATAATGCTCCAACTAAAGCTCCCATCGAAGTTCCAGTAATATAATCGATGGGAATATTATTCTCCTCTAACGCTTTTATTACTCCAATATGAGTTACTCCACTAGACCCTCCGCCACTCAATACTAACCCAACCTTTTGTGAAAAAGTTTTAGCCGAAAAACCAACTAAAAATAATACGATTAATATGTTAACTAACTGTTTAATTGAGCATGAGTTTTAATTATTGTCTAAAAATAAACTTATTTTTTTAGATAGAAAATTATGAATTGATTTTGAAAAATGATAGCTCACTATTCTTTTACTGATAATAATAATATCGTTCTTGTTGATAAAGTTATTTTGAAATTATCATTGATTCTATATCCTACTAGCCAAATAATTTGACCTTTATCATCTGCTAATACTTTTATTTTTTTTTTATCGATTATAGAAACCTTTTTATCAATCAAATAATCACTAATTTTTTTAGAACCTTTCATGCCAAAAGGTTTAAAAAAATCACCTGTTGCCCATATTCTAAGGATAAGAGGAAATTGTATTTTATCAGCATCTAAATAAGCATAGTTACTAGAAGAATTTATTTTAAAGTTGTCTAATGAATTGATTAAATGACTGTCAAAAGGAAATTCTTCAAAAGAGTTGATAAAGATTGGAGGAACTATTTGTTCTTCATTTCTTTTTAAAATAAAAAAATCTCTATCCTTAACAAGAATATGAGTTGAGGAATAATAAGTTTTTCCAGCCTGATTGTCTAATCCATTAATAATATCTTCCACGTCAGAAAAATTAAAGTCAAAATCTTTTAAAAAATAGTATAAGTATGTCTTTAAAGAATTTAAATTCTTTAGTCTTTTGATATAAATTTTTATACTATCATCTGCATACTCAAAACACTTTTCTTTTTCGGAATTTATCTTTTCTTCCAAAATAGTTTCTATTTCAAAAAAACGAGTTGCTTCTTTATTGAGTGTAGTTATAATAGAAGGATTCAACTTTTCTAATTCAGGAATAATTTGATGCCTAATGGCATTTCTATAATATTTGGTATCAGTATTTGATTGATCTTCTCTATAAATAATATTATTTTTATTGATGTAATCATCAATTTCCTCTCGACAAAAACACAACATTGGACGAATAATAAATTTTGATTTAATGCTGATTCCGTGCAATCCAGAAAGACCTGTTCCTTTTGTTAAATTAATTAACATAGTTTCTGCTACATCGTTTTGGTGATGTGCCGTAGCGATAAATTGGAAATTATTCTCTTTTCTTATTTTTTCGAACCAAGCGTACCTTAACTCCCTCGCTGCCATTTGTATAGAAATTCTTTTTTCAGTAGCATACGCTTTCGTATTAAAAATAATTGAATAAAAAGGAATCTGAAATTTTTCTGCTATATCATTTACCAACTCTTCATCTTTATCTGCCTCTTTTCCTCTTAATTGAAAATTGCAATGTGCAATGCCGAAGTTCAATTTTGCAGCCTTAAACAAATAAACCATAGCCACCGAATCTCTACCTCCACTCACGGTGAGTAGAATTTTGTCTGTTTTTGCAAACAATTCGTTTTTTTGGTAATATTTTTCAAATTTTTTAATCATTAATTAAAGAGTTTTCAATTCATAGGTATTCACAGTTTTCTCTCCACTACGTAAGCCCTCCCTTCGGTAGGGTTGGGTGAGCTTTCAACACTTCATTAATGGCTTTGGCTTTTAACAAACATTCTTCATATTCTTTTTCTGGTTCCGATAAATTGGTAATTGCTCCTCCAACAAAGTACGATATTTTTTTTAATGAACTGTTATACAAAATACTCCGAATCACTACATTAAAATCGAAATCGCTATTGGGCTTAATATATCCTACTGTTCCTGAGTACAATCCCCGTTTAGCATCTTCATACTGTTCAATCAATTCCATCGCTCTAATTTTTGGAGCTCCTGTCATCGAACCCATAGGAAAAAGTGCATGAACAATTGTTTTGAAATCCACTTCTGGCTTTAATGCTGCACTAATAGTCGAAATCATTTGGTGCACTTGAGGAAAGGTATAAATTTCGCACAATTCATCCACTTTAACGCTGTTTCGTGTTGCAATTTTTGCTAAATCGTTACGTACCAAATCAACAATCATGATATTTTCACTACGTTCTTTTGGGTCGTTTTGCAATTGTATTTTTAGTTGCTCATCTTCTTGTGAAGTTGAGCCTCTTTTTATCGTTCCTTTAATGGGTTGAGAAATCAATTTATCACCAATTTTGCTCATAAACCGCTCAGGAGAAGCACAAAGCAAAAACTTATCGTGATATTTTACAAAACACGAAAAAGGTGTTGGCGATTTTTTATTGAGTTTAAAATACGTGTCTATCGGATTGATTTCTACATTACTGGCAGCGTATTCCTGACAATAATTGACCTCGTAAATGTCGCCTAATTGAATGTGTTTTTTAAGTTTTACTACGTTTTTAAGGTAGTTTTCTTTAGAAACGATTGGCAACATTTTAACCGATAAAGCTTCACTTTTTTTAATTTCTTGACTACTTAATTGGTGTACTAAAGCTCTTAAATCTGTTTCATTATAAATTTTATCATCGAAATTGATATTGATTTTATGTTCGGAAAATTCTACCAACAACTGTGGTGAGAAAAAAAACTCATCAGGAAAACCAATTTCATCTGTATGGTTTGATGATAATTGCTCAATTTGGTTTTTATAATCGTACGAAATAAAACCAATTTTCCAGTTGTTTTCCATCACCTTTTCGCTGTTTGAAACGGCTAAGATGTTCGCATTTTCGTTATTTGAATTGAAATAAAACAAATACTTAGCATCCTTAAAATGATGGATTAAGTTTTGCTCAAAAGCTTCTCTATTGTTGATGTCGAGTGATAATTTTTTCACACTGCAAATATATTGTTTTTAGCCTTTGTTTGTGTCTTCACAAACAAATGGATAAAACAATTACTCGTTTGTGGAGACACAAACTTGAGCGGAAGATTGTTAAACTTATTTTTTTCATGTCATCAATAACAAAGCGAATTTACCTTACTTTTTGGTTGAACCATTCTAAATATTTTGGAAGTTGAGCAGCTAAAAAATAGGGTAAATTTAATAAATGATACATTTTACCAGTCGCTGTTTTCACCTTGGTTAACGACAATTCTCCAGCATATAAACGTATGGCTACGTTGTGTGATGATTCTTCCATAAAAAGATGTAAAGATTTTAATTTTCCTTCCTTACCTGATTTTACTTCAATGGGAATTAATTTACCATCATAAACCATTACATAATCTAATTCGGCAGAAGATGTGTTTTTTTCTCTTACCCAAAAGTTTAACGAATTTAAGGCTTTAAAATTACCAGTCAATAATTCTTGCCCTACCAAATGTTCAATAACGGTTCCGTTATAAACATTGTTTAAATCAGTTGTACCAATTATTTCTTTTTGTACACCTACCATGTAGTTGATTAAACCAGTATCTAACAAATGAAGGCGAGGTGATTTTTGTAGCTCAGGAACAATAGGCAATTTAACACTTGTTGTAGGATAAATTAATCGAAGTAAGAATGTTTTTTCTAATGTACGTAAAGCTTCTCCAACCTCTTTCGAGCCATATCCAGATTTTCCAAACCCTTGAAATTTAATGCGTTTGTTGGCTTCAAAATAGCTTGTTTTAATAACATGTCTAATTACCTGAACTTGTGAATTATTTGTTGCATATTTCTCCACATCATCAAGGTAAGATGCTATTAATGAATCGTATATTGAGCCTAATGCAGTAATGTCTTTTGTTTCGACATATTCTTTAATAATTTCTGGCATACCACCAATTAAGGCATACGTATGAAAAAGATTTAATAATTTATCGTGAGCAAACGATTGTAAAGGAATGGTATTGAATTGTTTTAAAGCTTGCACCTCGCCCACAGCTTCTAAAAACTCGATAAATGAAACAGGGTGTAATACCAAAAATTCTACTCTTCCAACCGGAAATTTTAATTGATTGTTAAAAATTGTTTCGAGTAGTGAACCTGCTGCAATAACATGTATTTCGGGCATTTCTTCGTAAAAAAATCTTAAAATATTAAATGCTTCGGGAACTTCTTGTATTTCGTCAATAAAAAGTAGTGTTTTATTTCTTTTAGCATATTCTTTGTCCTTTAAAAAAAATAAGGTTTGAACTAAATTTTCTAGGTTGTTGAAGTTTTGAAAAGGTTTACTATCACTAGGAAGCTCTAAATTTAGATAAATATACTGCTCAAAATTTTTGGCAAATTGATTGATAACGGTCGTTTTACCCACTTGTCTTGCACCCCTTAACACTAAAGGTTTCCTATTCTTTTTGTTTGCCCATTTATCGAGCTCGTTAACAATAATTCGATTAAACATAACACAAAATTAGGGTAAATAATTCGATTATTCAACACAAAATTAGGGTAAATA